>CAIJWY010000106.1 GCA_903824455.1 uncultured Micrococcales bacterium | reverse complement strand
GGTGACTTTCCGGCGTCGAGTTCGTCTAGGTAGTTTCGAATAACTTTCAACGGTAGGTACTGGTCGCGCTGCAACTCGAGAATGATTCGAAGGCGATCGATGTCTTCCTCGGTGAACTTGCGATAACCGGAATCGGTTCGCTGAGGTGTAACCAAACCCTGATCTTCCAAGAAACGGAGTTTTGAATTAGTTAGTTCGGGAAAATCAAATTCAAGGATTGATAGCACTCGGCCGATTGTGAAAAGTTTGGAAGATCTCGCTTCTGCGATCGAAGTTGGACGAGCACCCATGGCTATGCTTGCCCGGCGCTGGCCGAATAGAAAGTTAGCCGAAACTTGCCAACCTGAACTTCATCGCCATCGGTAAGTGCTGAGGAGTCAACACGAGCGCCATTTAGGTAGGTTCCGTTCAACGAACCGAGATCGGTCACACTAAAGCCGGAAGAGTTTCTACTGAACTCAGCGTGCTTTCGCGAAACCGTAACGTCGTCGAGAAAGATCTCTGCATTTGGGTGGCGGCCGGCCGTGGTCAAGTCCACATCAAGCAAGAACCTCGAGCCTTCGCTTGGACCGCGCTTAACAATCAGCAGCGCCGAACCCGATGGCAGTGACGCAACCGCGGCGAGCTCTTCTTCGTCTAGTCCGTCTTTCGAATCATCAACGAAATCCTCAGCGAAACGCTGCGTAGACGTAACGTCTTCGCTGTTGTTTGGGTCGGAAGGTGAGCTCATGATTTATCTAATTTAGCGTAAATTTTCGGCGTCGATTTCACCAATGCGAAAACCTGTTTCAGATACAGGAAACCGGCATACCAGTAGAGTCCAACGCCCCAGAGCGCGAACGCCCAAGCGATTGGCAAAATCGTGAAACTGGCCGCCTGCCACCAATCGGCTAGCAGTAGCAGCGGGAAAGCGTAGAGCAGGGCAAAGGTTCCTGCCTTACCGGCAAAGTGCACCGGTAGCGGGCCGAAATTGCGACTGGCAAGAACCGGAATGGTAAACACCAACAGGAGATCTCGACCGATCACAACCACCGGAAGCCAGGCTGGAATCGCTCCGGTAATCGCCAAACCAATTAGC
This sequence comes from uncultured Micrococcales bacterium, assembly GCA_903824455.1. GTDB lineage: Bacteria > Actinomycetota > Actinomycetes > Actinomycetales > Microbacteriaceae > Rhodoluna. Next base: position 6,643 of record CAIJWY010000106.1, on the reverse strand, counting down.
GTTGCAAAAATATAGAGGCGGTCGGCCGCGGGATCAAGTAGCGCACCGATGCGAGTTACCTGGTTTAACTTTCGAGCCAAATAACCATCGAGCCAGTCGGTAAACGAGGCCAGTGCCAAGACCAAAAAAGCTAGCAACGGGTAATCGGCAAGAATCAGGTAAAGAAAGACCGGCACTAACGCCAATCGAAGCAAGCTAAGGAGATTAGGAATGGTGCGAAGCTCTGCCCACAAAGACATCTCTAACTCCTCTGCTCTAGTTTGTCGGACTGACAGGATTTGAACCTGCGACCCCTTGTCCCCCAGACAAGTGCGCTACCAAGCTGCGCTACAGCCCGTTTGCGCTTTACGTGCGCTTACGCTTTTCACGAACTCGCATACCGATTTCGATCGGCGAGCCTTCGAAACCATAGGTTTCGCGCAACCGGCGCTGAATGAAACGACGGTAACCCTCGTCCAAAAAGCCGGTGGTGAAAAGAACAAATTTCGGCGGACGAACCGCCGCCTGTGTTGCAAATAATATTCTAGGTTGCTTGCCGCCACGAACCGGGTGCGGGAACTCCATCGAAAGTTCTTGCAAGAATGCGTTGAACTTTCCGGTTTGAATTCGGGTATCCCAGGAGTCGAGGGCCACTTCAAGAGCCGGCACCAACTTCTCGATGTGACGACCGGTCAAGGCGGAAATGTTTACTCGAGGCGCCCAGGCAACGTGAGCTAACTGGGTTTCGATTTCTCTCTCCAACCAACGACGACGCTCGTCATCGAGTTCGTCCCACTTATTGAATGCGAGCACCAGCGCGCGGCCAGACTCCAACGCCATGTCGACGATTCGAATATCGGCTTCGGAAATCGGTTGGGTGACATCGAAAAGTACTACCGCAACTTCGGCGCGCTCAAGAGCGGCCAACGTTCTAAGCGACGCGTAAAAATCGGCACCCTGTGCCAGGTGCTTTTTGCGACGAATACCGGCGGTGTCAACAAAGCGCCAGACCTGCCCGGCAATGGTTACCTGCTCATCAATCGGATCGCGGGTGGTACCAGCAAGTTCGTTCACCACGGCTCGTTCAGAACCGACCGCCTTATTCAGGAGTGACGACTTGCCAACGTTAGGGCGTCCGATTAGAGCAACGCGGCGAGGTCCGCCAACTTCCATCTGGGCAATCCCGGAAAACTTTGGCAAAACCGCCAGAGCGGCATCGAGCATATCGGCAACGCCTCGGCCGTGAAGAGCAGATACCGGCATCGGCTCTCCGAGACCTAATGACCACAGCGCGGCAATTTCGGGTTCTTGGAAGGCGTCGTCGATCTTGTTTCCGGCTAACACCACTGGCTTGCCAGAGGCACGAAGTAACTTCACGACTCGCTCGTCGGTGCTGGTAGCACCAACGGTGGCATCAACCACAAACAACACGGCGTCGGCCAGCTCAATGGCAATTTCGGCTTGTTCGGCAACCGACTTGTCGATTCCGCGAGCATTTGGCTCCCAGCCACCGGTATCGACCAGGGTGAACTTACGCCCAGCCCATTCCGCTTTGTAGCTAACGCGGTCACGGGTAACGCCAGGCTTGTCTTCAACCACGGCCTCGCGACGACCGAGAATACGGTTCACCAGTGCCGATTTACCAACGTTTGGTCTACCGACAATTGCTAAGACTGGAAGCGGTCCGAGTTCCTCTTCCAAAACGCCTTCATCGAGGTCACTGTTTAGAACATCGAAGTCTTCGCTTTCGAGATCGTATTCGTCTAGTCCGGCCTTGAGGGTGCGGGCGCGGGCTTCTGCCTCGCCATCGTCGATTGATTCCAGCTTCTCCAAGAATGCCGGATCAAGGTCCTTGTCGTATTCGTCGCTCATTGTTAGTGCTCCCTAATAATCGACAGGACCGCGTCAACGGTTTGTTCAAAATTCAATTCGGTCGAATCAACCAGCGTAACCCCATCGGCTGGCTTCAAAAAATCGACGACCTTCGAATCGATGGCATCGCGCTCTCGAAGCCCAACTTTTAGTGTGTCCAGTTGTTCTGGAGTTAGCTCTTTTGCTCGGCGTTCCAACCGAGTGGCTTCATCGGCCGTGAGCAGGATGCGAACCTTGGCATCGGGTGCCACAACAGTTGTGATGTCGCGACCTTCGACCACCACGCCAGGAAAATCGCTGGCTGCAACCAGGTGAAGAGTGAGGCTTTTCATGTAGGCACGTACCGCAGGAATCTGAGCCACGACAGACACGCTTTCGGAAATCCGAGGGTCTCGGATTGCCTCGGTGACATCAGTGCCGAACGTCTTCACCCAAAAGTTATTTGGATCTAAAGAGATTTGGTAATCGAACCCGTTGAAATCTGCGCCGGGTAAGGAAAGTTTGCCCTCCATCACAGCCCAGGCCAGAGCTCGATAAGCGGCCCCGGTATCCAGGTAACCAAAGCCAAGCTTTCTGGCGACCGCTTTGGAAACACTCGACTTGCCGGAGCCAGCAGGGCCATCCACGGCAATGATTTGAACCATTACGCAAACCGCCAACCGCGAGCGGTGAGTTCGGACACGAGTCGGTCGCCAACACTAGGAAGTACCGAGAGTTCAACCAAGCCAATTTGGGCGCCAGGCGAGTGCTCCAACTTGAGGTCTTCAACGTTGATGCCCACCTCGCCGATTTCGTTGAAAAGTCTTGCCAATTCACCTGGTTGGTCACCAATCATCACTACGAAGCTGCTGTATTGAGAAATTCTCGAACCGTGTTTACCGGGAAGCGACTCTACGCCTCGGTTACCATTCACAATCGTCTGGTCAAGAGTTGCCAAAGCGCCAGGCTTACTGAGATCCTCTAGAGCCTCAATCACCGCGCCTAGGTCGGATTCCAAAGACTTCAAAACCGTCACGATTTCTGGGGCGTTGGCGCCCAGGATCTGCACCCACAGTTTTGGATCGCTGGCGGCAATGCGAACGGTATCGCGCAAACCTTGACCGGCAAGTTCTACTCCGTTTGCGCCAACCAACCGAGCGGCCAAAAGCGAAGACACCAGCTGGGGAGTGTGCGAAACCAAGGCCACTGCGCGGTCGTGCTCAAGTGGGCTAAGCCGAACCGGAATTGCTTCCAAATCTAGAGCTAGCTGCTCAACCAGCTGAAGGGCTTCAGCACTGGCCTGCGGCTGAGTGGCAATTACCCAGGGACGAGCCACAAAAATATCGGCACGACCAGAAGCCGCTCCCCCTTTTTCTCTGCCGGCCATGGGGTGAGAACCAACGTAACGAGTTAGGTCGGCAGCCGCGGCAGCAAGCTCATCCAAAATCGGAGCCTTCACCGATGCAACATCGGTCACGATCGCACTCGGAAAGTTTTCAAGTTCTCGACGAACGGTTACAGCGGTTACGTCGGGTGGAACGCAAACAACAATTAGCGAAGGATTATCACCTTCACCGGCTGGAACGCCAGCGCCATAATCAACCGCAAGACTCACATTGGCCGGAGATGCGTCGGTAAGACTTACCGCTACGCCGAGTTTGGTGAGCGCTAGGCCAATGCTGGTGCCGATTAAACCTGCACCAACTACTCGAACCGAACCCTGCAGTCTTCCAGTGGTCACTGAGCTAGGTCCAGACGAAGCGCGGTAGCACCACGCAGGTAGATGTGTTGGATTTCACCGCGAGCTTTATCGGTGTTAGCGGTAACCATCACTCGAATGGTTCGAGGCAGCGCTCCGGCCACATCCATTTCAACAAAGCACAGGAGCGGAACATCGCCAAGACCTAGTGATCGCGCGGCAACTGCCGGAAATTCGCTGCGGATATCTGGGGTTGCGGTGAAAAAAATCGAAATTAGCGACGAGTTGTCGATGTCGTTGGCGTGCAAAATCTTCGAAAGCAATTCGGCCGTTGATTTGAGCAGATGTTCGCGCTCATCAACATCGAGCTGAATGGCTCCACGGATGGCTCTAATCATCTCTAACGCCTTTTCTTGGCTGCTGCCGTTTTGTCTCGGGGTCGGGGTGTTCGGGGTTTCACACCTTCGGCGAATTTCAACAATGCACCGATTTCAAGTTTACTCAACTGGCGGGTGTGTCCAAGTTTTAGACCGCCAAGGTGAATTGGGCCAAACTGCTTGCGAACCAAGTCAACCACTGGCAGGTTGATGTACTCGAACATTCGACGCACAATGCGGTTGCGACCAGAATGTAAAACGATTTCAATCAGCGTGTGGCCTTTAGCCTGGTCAACAATTCTCGCCCGATCGGCTTTGATGAAGCCGTCTTCCAAGTCAAAACCGCTGAGCAGCTTGTGGATGGTTTCGTCGGTTGCAAACCCGTGGGTTAGCGCCACGTAGGTCTTTTCAACCCCAAATTTGGGGTGGGAAAGCTTGTTGGCAAGATCGCCGTCGTTGGTCATGATTAGCAACCCGGTGGTTTCGCCGTCGAGACGACCAACATTGAAAACACGGTCGTAATCGAGAACGAACTGGGTGAGATCAGGGCGACCTTCTTCATCGGCCATGGTGCTGATTACGCCCTTTGGCTTGTTTAGAGCAAGGTAAACGCGCCCAGTGTCGAAGACCACTGGCACACCGCGCACGGTGACCCGGTCTTTCTCAACATCAACGCGAGTGCCGAGTTCGGTCACCAACTTGCCGTTGATCTTCACCTGGCCCTGCACGATCAGGTCTTCACAAGCTCGACGGCTGGCTATGCCGGCGGCTGCTAACGCTTTTTGCAGGCGGATTGGTTCGTTATTAGAGGTCAAAGTTACTGTTCGCATCCGGTAGGTGTGGGCTCAACGGCGGAAGCTCGTCAAGAGAATTAATGCCTAGCAACTCAAGCATCAGATCGGTGGAGCCGAAGTGAACGGCGCCGGTTTCTGAGTCGGTGTACAGCTCGGTAATGAGACCGCGGCTGAGCAGAGTTTTGACCACTGAGTCCACGTTCACGGCTCGAATCGAAGCCACCTGACCGCGGCTTATCGGCTGTTTGTAGGCAATTACGGCAAGTGTCTCGAGAGCAGCCTGGGAAAGTTTGGTTGGATTTTCGTTTGCCACAAACATCCGCACCGCCCAGTCGAAGTCGGCTCGAACAAAAATGCGCCAGCCTCCGCCAACCTCACGAAGCTCGAATCCACGAATTCGACCGCCGGTTTCCCCGTTGTAGTCAGACTGCAAAGCAATCACAATGTCACGAATCACATTTACCGGTTGTTCTAGAGCGGTAGCCAGCGACACCAGCGACATCGGGGTATCGGTGATCATCAAGATGCTCTCAACAGCGCCGTGAAGATCGTCTTGCGGTAGCGAAGATTTGTTTTGATCAGTCGTCATAATCGGCTCCAAGTGCTGCTAGTTGCTCTTCGTTGAAACTATCGGCACGCCAGGTGATCAACAGATCGCCAAGCGGAGTTTCCTGTTCAAAGGAAAGTGCCGACATGCGGTAAAGCTCAAGAATGGCTAAAAAGCGTGCCACCACAATCGCGCGATCTTTTACCTCGCGAATGATCTCAAAAAACGAAGCAGTTTTTTGTGAACGCAAAATCTCGATAACGGTGGCTGCCTGCTCGCGAATACTTACCCTTGACGCGTGCAAGTGGGTGAGACCCACCGAAGGGATTTCTTTCGGCGTCAAAGTTTCTAGCGCTAGTTGAGCGAATTCTTCGAGGCCCATGTTCCAAACCAGTTCTGGTTTTTGGTCGCGGAACCGCTCCTCCATGCGCACGTCACGGGAGCTACGGGAACCTTCGATGTTGAAGCCGCTGTTGAACCACGAAGCGATTTCCTTGAATGCCTTGTACTGAAGCAGACGAGCAAACAATAAATCTCGCGCTTCAAGCAATGCCACGTCTTCTGAATCAACCACTTCACCTTTAGGAAGCAAGCCAGCAATTTTTAAATCGAGGAGGGTTGCGGCAATCACGATGAACTCGGATGCCTGATCCATTTCATCGTCGGAATCAAGTTCCTTGAGATAACGAATGAATTCTTCGGTTACCTGCGAAAGCGACACCTCGGTGATGTCCATTTCGTGTTTCGTGATCAGGCTCAAGAGTAGGTCGAACGGTCCGTCAAAATTGCCAAGGCTGACCGCAAAACCGGACTTTGTTTCGGTCAGCTCTTCGTTAAGGTGCGCCGCCACGAGAAATTAGCTCTCTGGCTACAGCGCGATAAGCCTCGGCCGCTTCAGAAGTTGGTGCGTAGCTGGTAATTGGCTCCGCTAGGCGAGTTGCGTCTGGGAACTTTACGGTTCTGGAAATTACGGTCTTGAACACGGTCTTGCCAAATTTGTCGTTTAGCATTTCCATGACCTCACGCGAATGGTGGGTGCGCGAGTCAAACATGGTGGCCAAAACCCCATCGAGCACTAGGGTTTCGTTGAGTCGGGCTTGCACCTTTTTGATAATGCCCTCGAGGATGGCAACACCGCGAAGTGCGAAGAACTCGCAGGCCAATGGAATCAACACACCGTGGGCTGCGGTTAGAGCGTTTACGGTGAGCAGCCCAAGCGACGGCTGGCAGTCGATGAGAATAACGTCGTATTCGTCTTGAACTTTTTTCAAGATGCGCTTCAAAATCTTTTCACGGTCGTACTCGTTGACCAGGTTCATTTCGGCCGCGGACAGATCGATGTTGGCCGCGATCACGTCGAGGTTTTCAATGGTGGTCTTTCGAATCGCGTCGTGCG
>CAIJWY010000105.1 GCA_903824455.1 uncultured Micrococcales bacterium | reverse complement strand
GCCAACCCCAACGTTCATTCCGCTGGTTAGCAGGTAGGTGTTATTTGGTCCCGGTGTGACCGATGTTACGAAGCCAAAAACGGCAATACCGACCAGCAGGGAAAATAGGTTGTCCATGCGCTTAGTCAACCACAGTTACCTTCGGCCATTAGTAGGCTAGGTCAAGGGCTTGCAGCATCGTTTAGGAGGAGTAGTCAATGTCAGATCGCAAAATTGAAACGGCCCACTTAGACGTTCTCAAAAACCGTCACTCTTCGAAGTGGCGCCGCTTTCCTGAAGATGTCTTGCCGATGCATGTTGCCGAAATGGATTTCCCAATTGCCGAACCAATTCAGCAGCGCATCATCACCATGGTTACCGAATCAGATCTTGGATACCTAGGACCAATTCCCGAGGTGGCCAGCTCATTCTCAAAGTTCGCTAAAAACCGCTGGAACTGGACCATCGACGAAAGCCAGCTGAAACTTGCCACTGATGTTGGTGTTGCCGTGGTCGAATTCCTAAGAGCCAACAACGCTTCAAACACCAAAGTCATCGTGAACTCGCCCGTCTATCACGGCTTCTGGGAGTGGCTTGGCGAGCTAAACATCACGCCGGTCGATGTTCCGCTAAACCACGATTACTCACTAGACATTAATGGCATCGAAAAGGAATTCGCCAGCGGCGTCAAGTTCCTACTCCTCTGCAACCCTCAAAATCCGGTTGGAAAAGCCTTTTCCAGAGAAGACCTAACCGCGCTGGCCAATATCGCCAAGAAACACAAGGCCATTGTTATCAGCGACGAAATTCACGCCCCGCTCACCTACAAAAACGAAACTTTCACTCCCTACCTCACTTGTGGCCCAGACGCCGAAGAAACCGGTGTCTGCATCACCTCGGCAAGCAAGAGTTGGAACCTAGCTGGCCTCAAAGCGGCTTTTCTGCTCACCCAGAGCGAAACCATGCGTGCCAAGGTCAACCTCATTTCCGAGGCCACTCACTGGCGTGCATCTATCATCGGCGCTTTCGCAATGGCTGAAGCCTACGAAAACGGAGAAACCTGGCTCGACTCCACGCTTCAAACCCTGGACGAAAATCGCCACCACCTAAAGAATGAATTACAAAGACTTTTCCCTGAAGTGAATTACATAATTCCCGAAGCCGGCTACCTGGCCTGGTTCGATGTCACCAGTTGGAATCTCGGCGAGCAAACCGTGGCAACGCTCATCAAAGATGCCAAGGTGGCTCTAGTTCCCGGCAATGATCACGGACCTGAGTACACCAACCACGTTCGATTCAACTTTGGCACCAGCCCCGAGCTAATAACCGAGGGTCTAACCCGTATTGCGAGAGCGCTGCATAACTAATGGAACTCAGAAAGCCACTGATTGCATCCGGCATCGCAGCCGCCGGATTGACCTACCTTTTGGCCGTTCCCAACCAATACAAAATTCCTTGCGCATTCAACTACGCCACCGGCCTCCAGTGTCCAGGCTGCGGCCTAACCCGCGCATCAATGGCAATCCTCAGAGGCGATATCCAAGCCGCCTACAACTTCAACCAGCTGGTCTTCTTCGTTCCACTCTTTCTTGGAGCTCTCTATCTGGCCAACCGATCCAAGCACGCCAAGGCGCTCCGAATTACTCTTTTCATGCTCGGTGCCACAGCCACGCTGGGATTCTTCCTAGTTCGCAATAACTTGATCTAGCTCAGGTGGAATTCTACTTATCGG
>CAIJWY010000104.1 GCA_903824455.1 uncultured Micrococcales bacterium | reverse complement strand
TGCCACCGCGGTGGCTTTGGTTCACGGAAAGTAAGAGGAAACAAATGACTCAGGTAGTAAACCATTGGATTCACGGTGAAGAAGTTGTTAGCAAGTCGGGACGCACCTCACCGGTATACGACCCAGCACTAGGTGTGGTTACCAAGCAGGTAGCCCTCGCCGATGAGTCGGAGATTCAGGCAGCGATAGCTTCGGCAGCTAAGGCTTTCCCAGCCTGGCGTGATTTGTCGCAAGCCCGCAAGCAGCCGATTCTTTTTAAATTCCGCGAACTGCTAAACGCCAAGAAGGGCGAACTGGCTGAGATTATCACCGCCGAGCACGGAAAGGTTCTTTCTGACGCACTCGGTGAAATCTCCCGCGGTCAAGAAGTGGTGGAGTTTGCCTGTGGCATGCCGCACCTGCTCAAAGGTTTTTACACCGAGAACGCCTCAACCGGCGTTGATGTTTACTCGACCCGCCAGGCACTCGGTGTGGTCGGTGTAATCAGCCCGTTCAACTTCCCTGCCATGGTTCCGATGTGGTTCTTCCCAATTGCAATTGCCCCTGGAAATACCGTTATTTTGAAGCCTTCCGAGAAAGACCCGAGCGCTGCCATCTGGATGGCGAAACTTTGGAAAGAAGCCGGACTACCCGATGGCGTGTTCAACGTGCTTCAGGGCGACAAGCTTTCGGTTGATGGTCTTTTGGAGAGCCCAGATGTTATGGCAATCTCCTTTGTTGGCTCAACCCCGATTGCCAAGTACGTTTACGAGCAGGGTGCCAAGCACGGCAAGCGAGTTCAGGCTCTCGGTGGAGCGAAGAACCACATGCTGGTGCTTCCAGACGCCGATCTAGACCTAGTTGCCGACTCGGCAATCAACGCCGGCTTCGGCTCGGCTGGTGAGCGTTGCATGGCCATCTCGGTGGTTGTTGCAGTTGAGCCGGTTGCCGACCCGCTGATCGAAAAAATCGTGGAGCGCATGAACAAGCTCACCACCGGTGATGGTCGTCGCAACTGCGACATGGGCCCTCTGGTAACCCGCGAGCACCGCGACAAGGTTGCCTCGTACATTGAGATTGCCAACCAGGACGGCGCCAAGGTGGTCGTTGACGGCCGTGGCATCAAAGTCGACGGCGACGCCAACGGATTCTGGCTCGGCCCAACCCTGATTGATCGGGTTCCAACCACCTCCAAGGTTTACACCGAGGAGATCTTTGGCCCAGTGCTTTCGATCGTGCGCGTGGAGACCTACGAAGAGGGTGTGAAGCTAATCAACGAGGGTGCTTTCGGAAACGGAACCGCAATCTTCACCAACGACGGAGGAGCGGCTCGCCGTTTCCAGAATGAAATTGAGGTTGGAATGATCGGTATCAACGTGCCAATCCCGGTTCCAGTTGCCTACTTCTCGTTCGGTGGTTGGAAGAACTCGGCGTTCGGTGACACCAAAGCACACGGAGTTGAAGGCGTTCACTTCTTCACCCGTGGCAAGGCAATAACCAGCCGCTGGCTCGACCCGAGCCACGGTGGTATCAACCTAGGTTTCCCACAGAACTAGTCTTGATTCCATGACCTGGTTTTATCCAAAGGGAACGCTGGCAAAGTCCGGTTGGGACGTTGTTGTTGACAACACCCTGCCTGGCTGGCAGCACACCGGCCTTCGCGTTGGAACCGTTTCCGGTAAAACCCTAGAACTCGAAGCCAACTCCAACGAGCGCATCATCTTTGCTCTCGAAGGTAAAGGTCTAACCGTTGATTACCAAGTTGAAGGCGCTGAGTGGCAGAAGGTCGAACTTCGCGGCCGCGAATCGGTTTTTCACGGAACCACCGATCTTTTGTATCTGCCGCTAAACACGAGTGTCAAGATTTCTGGAGACGGACGAGTGGCGGTTGGCGAAGCGCCGGCTAAAAACTCCAAGCCGGTTCGGCTAATCAACAAAGACGAGGTTCCGGTATTCGTGCGCGGTGCCGGGCGCGAATCGCGTGAGGTTCACAACTTCGGAGTTCCAGAATCGCTCGACGCCGACCGCTTCATAGTCGTCGAGGTTATTGTTCCTAGCGG
>CAIJWY010000103.1 GCA_903824455.1 uncultured Micrococcales bacterium | reverse complement strand
GTTGAACAATCGGAGCTCGCCAGCATCGCCGAAAAATACTGGCCGGGCGAGGTCACGGTTTCCGGTGGCGTGGCGCTGAGTATGCAGGTGGCTCGAGACCTAGCCAAGCAAAACGATTTCGAAGCAATCGTGATTACCGGATCACTCAGCGTAGTTGGCGAAGCACTTAAAACCATTCAGGAAGAAAACAATGAAGACTAAATCACTTCAGAGAAGCCTCGGATCGATAGCCCTTGCTTTCGAATCGTTCATCATCTTCTTTGCCACGCTCGCCGCCTTTGGCCTGAGGGTATTCGATGGTCCAACCATTTGGCTGGTAGGCCTTGGCCTTGCGATCATCGCCATTGCACTTCCCGGAGTTCTCGGTAAGCCTGGAAGTTACTTTGCCGGCTGGACTTTGCAGCTTGTGCTTCTAGCAATCTCGATTTATACAATCTTTTACAATGCACTCGGCTACGGGTTTTTGGTATTCAGCCTAATTTTTATCGGAATATGGGGTTGGGCAATGTTGGTTGGAAAAACCACCGACACTGCTAATCGAGTGCTGGCAGCAAAGAACAAAGACCAGAATGATAGTGAGGAGATTCGATGAGTCAAGCAACGTTAGTTTTAATCAAACCAGACGGCGTGAAGCGCAATCTGATCGGAGAAATCATTGCCCGATGCGAAGCCAAGGGGTATGTTGTGGCCGACCTTCGTTTGGTGTCGCCTACTCGCGAGCTTCTAGCGGAGCACTACGCCGAGCACGAAGGCAAGCCGTTTTACGAGCCACTGGTTGAGTTCATGCTTTCGGGTTCGGTTGTGGCAATTCGCCTAGAAGGTAACCGCGTCATCGAAGGTTTCCGATCTCTTGCCGGCGCCACCGATCCAACCGTGGCAGCTCCCGGAACCATCCGCGGTGACCTAGGGCGCGACTGGGGTCTAAAGGTTCAACAGAATTTGGTGCACGGAAGCGATTCTGAGGAATCAGCGGCTAGAGAGCTTGCGCTCTGGTTTTAGTTCCTAGCGGAACAGCAAATACCAGGTGTCCCAGAACGCCACGATGATAGTGATGGCGGCTAGGAACTCGGTGCCCAGGGTAAACATCCAAGCGTTGTCGGCTGCGCGAACAAAGAAACCAACTGTTTTCACTGGAACATCGATGACGCCTTCAGCCGCCGACCAGAGAAAGGTGCGCCAGAACAGTGGAATCATGGCAAGCCAAGCCACGATGCAGTAAGGGCAGAGAACGTGAATCACGAAAGTGCTCTGGGTAAACAGCCAGAGCACAAAAATAAGCCCCATGGAAATTCCGACTAGATACATTCTCCAAAACCAGATCTTGAACTTAGCGCCAGCCAAAATCGCAAATCCCACAAAAATAGGTGCCGTGAAGGCCATGAGTCCAACGAATGAATTCGGGAACCCAAACAGACTTGCCTGAGCTTTCTGCATTACGGTTCCACAGGAAATGAAAGGGTTCAGATCGCAACTTAGAACGGCGTCCTTGTTAAGAAGTAGGTGAATCTTTTCAACCGAAAGCGAAAAGGCGGCCACCAAGCCCAAGAAACCCAAAAGAATGCTTGAGATCGCGAATCGCCTCGAAGGGCTGTCGATTAAATCGTCGCTGGTCTTTAAGTTGCTCACCCATTAATTATCACACTGTGTGATACTTGAAGGAGTCTCTAAATCGCCCACACGCGATTGACTAAAGATTTTCGGATAAACCTTAGAAACGCGTAAGACCCATGTTGGCAGCGGAGGAAGAATCCGAGTAGGGAAGTTTGGTTAACCAAATCGGTTGATCGTAAAGATTTTTGCTTTGGCTCTGGTGAGTGTGGCCCAGAACAAGGCGGCACGGAGAAACAAAATGGCTAGAAAAAAAGCCGAAACTAACGAAACCCCAGCGGTAGCTAAAGCTACTCCGGTAGCGAAGAGTGCGCCTCGCGCACGCAAACCAAAGGTGGAAACACCGGCCGCTGAAAAGCCAGCTCGCGCCCCAAAAACAGCTAAGGCCGCTCCTGCACCGGCCACCTCACTACTATTCATGGCCCCGGATCTGCCAACCTTGGTAATCGACCCAAAGCGAAACAAGCCGGTCGTCAACAAAGTGGACGACGACTCACACCTACGCCGCCGCACTCGTCGCCGTTCGGGTGAAGACGTTCCTGGTGAGGTTGCCCCAAACGCCGTGGTCAAGGTGCGCACCCCTCGCGAACCAAAAGAACCCAGCAACGAGCCACAAAAGGTTCGCGGTTCAACTCGACTAGAAGCTAAGAAACAGCGACGCCGTGACGGACGCGACGCTGGTCGTCGACGCAACACCATCACCGAGAGCGAATTCTTAGCTCGCCGTGAAGCGGTTGACCGCACCATGGTGGTTCGCTCTAAAGACAGCAAGATTCAAATCGGTGTGCTTGAAGACAAGGTTTTGGTAGAACACTATGTAGCCAAGTCGTCGGAAGCATCACTAATTGGAAACGTTTACCTGGGTAAGGTTCAGAACGTTTTGCCGAGCATGGAAGCAGCTTTCGTCGACATTGGTCGCGGACGCAATGCCGTTCTCTACTCGGGCGAAGTCGACTGGGAGCTAGCCGAGACCGGCAACCAGCCGCGTCGAATCGAACTTGCCCTAAAGTCGGGCGATACCGTTTTGGTTCAGGTAACCAAAGACCCAGTGGGCCAGAAGGGCGCCAGACTAACCTCTGCAGTTTCCCTTCCAGGTCGCTACCTGGTCTATGTGCCAAACGGAAGCATGAACGGAATCTCGCGCAAGCTTCCGGAAACC
>CAIJWY010000102.1 GCA_903824455.1 uncultured Micrococcales bacterium | reverse complement strand
TGTCCAAACATTTTCGAGTGTTGGGAAGATCGCGAGGCAACGTTCCTCATCGGTGGTTCGCAGTGCACTCGTCGCTGTGATTTCTGCCAGATCGACACCGGCAAGCCGGACGACTTCGATGCTGATGAACCAAGACGAGTTGGCGAATCTGTTGCTCGAATGAATCTTCGATATGCCACGGTTACCGGCGTGGCCCGTGACGACCTGGCCGACGAAGGCGCGTGGCTATATGCGGAAACCATTCGACAAATTCAGCAGCAATCACATGGAACCGGTGTGGAAATTTTGGTACCAGACTTTTCAGGCAATCCTGAGCACCTGGGCAAAGTGTTTGAGGCAAAGCCACAAGTTTTTGCCCACAATCTGGAAACAGTTCCCAGAATTTTCAAGGAGATTCGTCCCGCGTTTCGCTACGAACGCTCGCTAGACGTGCTTACTCAAGGTAGAGCCGCCGGAATGGTCACCAAGTCAAACCTGATTTTGGGTATGGGAGAAACGCGCGAAGAAGTTTCTCAGGCTTTGCTCGACCTTTACGAGGCTGGCACCGACATCATCACCATAACCCAGTACTTGAGACCAACGCCAAGACATCATCCGGTTACCAGATGGGTGAAGCCAGAAGAATTTGTGGAACTAAAAGACGAGGCCGAAGAAATGGGTTTCCTCGGAGTTTTGAGTGGACCACTGGTTCGCAGCTCCTACCGTGCTGGCAGACTTTGGGCGGGTTCCATGGTTAAGAAGGGCCGCGCCATTCCAGAGAATCTTTCCCACTTGGCAGAACAAGCAGCGAATCAGGGCTTTGCGCAAGCGGTCGGCGACTAAACTTTTCGATTATGGCAACTAAGAACGATAAAAAAGAACCTGGGCAAATCGCACAAATCATCTCTGTTCTGAAAAGAACGATTGAGTTGGACAGAAGCACTCTGTGGATCTTGATCATTGTGGTATTCCTAGCGCTCGGCACGGGAACCACTTTGACTGTTCTGTCTTTTGCTAGCAATCAGGTGCTAAGCGGAATTCTGCTAATCGTGATCACGATACTTTCAACCTTTGTTGTCTTCAGCCTGGTTTTATCGAAGCGAGCCGAAAAGGCGGCCTACGCCTCATGGGAAGGTCAACCAGGCGCTACCGGAGCTGTGGTTCAGACTTTGCTTCGTCGCAAGTGGCGCGGTAGCAACCAGCCGGTCGCTGGAAATGCCAAGTCTATGGACTTGGTCTACCGAATCGTTGGAGCTCCGGGAATTGTATTGATCGGAGAGGGTCACCAGGCAGGTGCTCAGACACTCGTCGACATTGAGCGCAAGAAGCTTCAGAAGATCGCTCCGGGGGTTCCGGTGCACTCAATCTACGTAACCAAGTCGGATCACGCTGTGAAGCTTTCTGAACTTCTTAAGACCATAAAGAAGCTTCCCAAGAAACTGAATCGGTCTGAAGTTAAGGTAGTTGCATCTCGCCTAACTGCACTTGGAATCAATATCCCTGTGCCAAAAGGTATCGATCCTCGTCGTGCCCGCCCGGTTCGCAAGTAATTAATTCGAAAAACTTTTTACAAGACCGAAACATTATTTGGCGCCCCGCTTGGCGCAGTCTCGATAAACTTTCTTAGTAGGCCTAAAGACGTGCCTCGAAAACCAGCATTTTTTCCGAAGGGATTAGCCCAATGTTTAAATCAGCATCAGAGGTTATTAAGTTCATCAAGGACGAAGACGTCAAATTCCTTGACGTACGTTTCACCGACCTACCAGGCGTGCAGCAGCACTTCAACCTTCCAGCAAGCATGATCGACGAAGAATTCTTCGTTGACGGCCAGCTGTTCGACGGTTCGTCGATTCGCGGCTTCGCATCGATTCACGAATCAGACATGCAGCTGATTCCAGATGTGACCACCGCCTACCTAGACGCTTTCCGCGTTGAGAAGACCCTTGTGGTCATCTTCGACATCTATAACCCTCGCAACGGTGAGGTTTACGGTCGCGACCCACGCATGACTGCCAAGAAGGCCGAGGCATACCTACAGTCAACCGGTATCGCAGACACCGCATTCTTCGCACCGGAAGCCGAATTCTTCATCTTCGATGACGTTCGTTACCACTACAGCCAGAACAGCTCGGGTCACTTCATTGACTCAGACGAAGCGGCCTGGAACTCGAACCGGATCGAACTAGATCCACAGACCGGCCGCGGCAACAACCTAGCCAACAAGACCCCTTACAAGGGTGGTTACTTCCCTGTTTCGCCAGTAGACAAGCACGTCGACATGCGCGATCAGATTGTTCTCGAGCTAGCTGCAGCGGGCCTTTCGGTTGAGCGCAGCCACCACGAGGTTGGAACCGCAGGTCAGGGTGAGATCAACTACCGTTTCGACACCCTAGTTCACGCCGCCGACGACATCTTGAAGTTCAAGTACATCGTGAAGAACGTTGCCGACCAGTTCGGTAAAGTTGCTACCTTTATGCCAAAGCCACTGTTCGGTGACAACGGTTCGGGAATGCACGTTCACCAGTCGCTTTGGAAAGATGGCAAGCCATTGTTCTACGACGAGAACGGCTACGGCGGTCTGTCAGACCTAGCTCGCTGGTACATCGGTGGAATCCTAAAGCACGCACCTAGCCTGCTGGCCTGGACCAACCCAACCGTAAACAGCTATCACCGCCTAGTTCCTGGTTACGAAGCTCCGGTAAACCTTGTTTACTCGGCCGGTAACCGCTCGGCAGCAATTCGTATCCCGATGACCGGAACCAACCCGAAGGCAAAGCGCATTGAGTTCCGTGCGCCTGATGCTTCTTCTAACCCATACTTCGCTTTCGCAGCGATGCTTATGGCCGGACTCGACGGTATCAAGAACCGCATCGAGCCAATGGCACCGGTTGACAAGGACCTTTACGAGCTACCACCGGAGGAAGCAAAGAACATTCCTCAGGTTCCTGGCGATCTTGAGTCTGTGCTTCAGGCTCTAGAGGCAGACCACGAGTACCTTCTTCAGGGAGACGTGTTCACCAAGGACCTAATCGAAAACTGGATCGACTACAAGCGTGTTCACGAAATCAAGCCACTGGCGATTCGTCCTCACCCTTACGAGTTCGAACTTTACTTCGGTTGCTAATTAGCTAAATGAGAAGGCCTCGGGAGAAATCCCGGGGTCTTCTACTTTGTGTCGTAGAACAAGCGCTCGAACACCATTCTGGAGCGCCTCGTGTAGGCCAAATAGTCTTGTTCCAGAACAGAGGCCGACCCTCTCGGATATTCGAGAATTCGAGCCATTCCTTCGAGCTGCCTACGGTCGGTAGTCAGAACATCGCTGCGACGCGTTCCCCAAAGCACCACGGCAGAGCGAACCCTTGAAGCTAGGGTCCAAGCTTCCTGAAGCACGGTTGCGTCATGTGCCTCAATAAGCCCTTCGCTGACACAGGCCTCCAAAGCAGCTAGGGTCTTGGGTGTGCGAATCTTCGGATGTTTAGCTCCATTGGTTAGTTGCAGCAACTGAACCAACCATTCAACGTCGCTGAGCGAGCCTCGTCCGAGTTTTAGGTGCCGTTTCGGGTCTGCACCCTGAGGCAGGCGTTCGGTCTCCATACGGGCCTTGAGTCTTCGGATCTCAATCACTGCCGATTGTTCAACCTCAGATGGATACCGGTAACGATCGATGAGAGTGGTGAACTCACTAACCAGTTCGTTGCTTCCGGCGATTACTCGTGCGCGCAAGAGAGCCTGCGCCTCCCAGGTGTTAGCCCATTTTTCGTAGTAGGCGGCGTAGGAATCGATAGACCTGGCAACCGGACCATTTTTGCCCTCCGGTCTCAGGTCGATATCTAGATCGAACTCCAGCACCGGGTCGGCGGCCAATCTTCTGAGTTCGGAGATCTGCCGTTCTGCAGATTTCTGAGGGTCGTCCGAATTCAGCGGACGATAAACAAACATCAGGTCGGCGTCGGAGCCAAAACCCAGTTCGGCTCCACCAAACCTTCCCATGGCGACGATTCCGAGGTCGATCGAGTCGTCAGCAATTAGGTTCTTCAGCGCTAGCAAATAACTTTCGGTAATGTCGCTCAAACCCTGCGCAATTTCATCAATTGTGTTCACTCCGAGAACAGCACCCATAGCTATCCTCAGGGTCTCGCGGCGACGGATCGCTCTGATGCTGGCAGCCGCCTTTTCGGTTTCGTCATGGCGGTCGATGATGGCGTTCATCTCAATTAGTAGTTCCGCTAGTGGGAGGGCATTCAAATCGGATGTGTCTTCAAACCAAGCAGCCGCTTCTGGATGCCGCTCGAAAAGTCCGGTGGCCAGCCTACTGCTCGAGAGCACCTGTGTGAGACGCTCGGCTGCACCGCTCGAATCCCTGAGCATACGCAAATACCAGTGCGACTCCCCTAGGTCCTCGGAGAGCCTCCTGAAGGCTAGTAGCCCTGAATCAGGGTCGCTCCCCTGGGCGAACCATTCCAGTAGCACGGGAAGCAGTTGACGCTGGATCATCGCCCTTCTGGATAGACCCGAAGTTAGAGCTTCGATGTGGGTGAGCGCGGATTTCGGATCATCAAAGCCAATGGCTCGCAAGCGGTCAAGGATTTGCTCACTGGAAAGTCGCGCGGTCTCTCCAAGTTTGGCTACGGCACTCAATAATGGCCGGTAGAAAACCTTCTGATGCAGCGAACGAACCTCAAGTTTGACTTCATTCCATCGATCGGTAAGGTTTGCGCTGGTCCACTTAACATTCAGACCTCTGGCAATGGTCCTGATCTGAGTTTCCGATTCTGGCATCAAATGAGTTCTGCGCATCTGCGAGAACTGGATGCGATGCTCGATTGATCGCAGAAAGCCGTAATGCGAGTGAAAGGTGTTGGCATCCTCTCGACTCATGTAGCCACCTGCGGTCAGAGTGGATATCGCCGACATAGTGTCTGCCACTCGAACACTTTCGTCGGTTCTGCCGTGAACCAGTTGCAGAAGTTGCACGGTGAACTCGATGTCACGAAGGCCGCCTGGGCCAAGTTTGATTTGACGGTT
>CAIJWY010000101.1 GCA_903824455.1 uncultured Micrococcales bacterium | reverse complement strand
TGTGAGAGCACATCGATAAAGGCCGAAATTGGTCCGTTTCCGGTTCCGTGCTTGGTCACCTCGCCAGCGCCATCCCTCAGAACTACATCGAGTTTAACGGTTCCATCCATGTCACTATTGGTGGCAATCTTACGAAGTTCGAAACGACCCCACTTTTGGTCGTCTGCTGCAGCTGGAAGATATTCGTCGGTAAAAATGTTCCATAGCTTCTCGCTAGAGACTTCTCCACCCTCTTCGTCAGTTGTGTTTTGAACCACTCTTGAAAACTCGATCTGGAGTTTGCGCGGAAGATCTAACGAATGGTCGCTCTTGAGTAGGTAGGCAACTCCGCCCTTGCCAGACTGTGAGTTCACGCGAATTACGGCCTCGTAAGATCGCCCAACATCCTTGGGGTCGATCGGTAGGTATGGAACCGACCAGATTAGGTCGTCAACCGAGACACCTTTAGAGTCCGCTTCCTTCTCCATGAGCTCGAAGCCCTTTTTGATGGCATCTTGGTGCGAGCCGGAGAAGGCGGTGTAGACCAAATCGCCACCATAGGGAGCGCGCTCTGGAACTGGCAATTGATTGCAATATTCCACTGTTCGTTTGATCTCATCAAGATCACTGAAATCTATGTGAGGGTCTATGCCCTGGCTGAAAAGATTCATACCGAGAGTTACCAGATCGACGTTACCTGTGCGCTCGCCATTCCCAAATAGGCATCCTTCGATACGATCGGCGCCGGCAAGGTAACCCAGTTCCGCAGCTGCAACGGCAGTACCGCGATCATTGTGCGGGTGTAGCGAAATTAGCACGCTGTCGCGTCGAGTCAGGTTGCGACTCATCCACTCAATTGAATCGGCATAAACGTTAGGCGTGGTCATCTCAACAGTTGCTGGCAAATTCAAAATCATTTTGTGCGATGGAGAAGGATTGATTACTTCGACAACTGCGTTGCAGACCTCAACCGCGTATTCGAGCTCGGTTCCGGTGTAACTCTCGGGCGAGTATTCGTAGTAGACGGTCGTTCCAACCAGAGTTGGCTCGAGTTCCTTGCACTTTTTGGCCGCGTGCAAAGCAATTTCCTTGATTCCAGCCTTGTCCTGGTTGAACACCACTCGGCGTTGCAAAACAGAAGTTGAGTTATAGAAGTGAACCACCGCTTGCTTCGACCCCTGAAGCGACTCGAAAGTTCTCTCGATCAGGTGATCACGCGCCTGGGTAAGCACTTGAATTACCACGTCTTCTGGAATGTGCCCGTCTTCGATGAGTAGGCGAACGAAGTCAAAGTCGGTTTGGCTGGCACTTGGGAATCCAACCTCGATTTCCTTATAACCCATCTTTACGAGCAACTGGAACATCTTCAATTTGCGCTCGGGGCTCATTGGATCAATAAGTGCCTGATTGCCGTCACGCAAATCAACCGCGCACCAAACCGGGGCCTTCTCGATTCGCTTGGTTGGCCAGGTGCGATCGGGCAGGGATACATCAATCTGCTCGTGGAAAGGCTGATATTTATGAATCGGCATTCCCGATGGTTTTTGTTGGTTACGCAATTGAAGCTCCTGAAAGTCTGTTGAAGGTTTATCTAGCTGATAAGCGAAGACTCCGCGACGAAGGGTGGCTAGGTTTAAGCCTCGTCGCGGCCGCTAAGCAGGAGCAGAACAAACATGGATTTAGGTTAGCACCGATAGTGGCTAGAAACCCAGACGACCTAGCGCCTTAGGGTCTTTCTGCCAATCTTGAGCAACCTTCACCCGGATACCTAAAAACACTTTTCTTCCGAGTAACAATTCGATTTCCTTGCGTGACTTGGAGCCGACTTCCTTGAGCCTAGAGCCACCCTTGCCAATGATTATTCCTTTTTGAGAATCTCGTTCAACCCAAACATTGGCGTGAATGTCGTAAAGACTGCCGTCTTCGCGCTCTCCCATTTCGTCGATGGTTACCGCAAGTGAGTGTGGAAGCTCGTCATGAACTCCCTCGAGGGCAGCTTCGCGAATAAGTTCACAAATTCGCTGCTCCAGCGATTCGTCGGTGCTCATGTCGGTTGGATAAAGGGCTTCCGATTCCGGGAGTAATTCGATAAACAACTCTGCTAACTCCGCAATTTGCTCACCGGAAACCGCAGAAACGGGGATGACCGCAACCCAGTCCCTGAGTTCAGACACCGCTTGAAGTTGCTCCGCTAGTCGGTCTCGTGAAACGGTTTCGCTTTTGGTGACAATGGCCACCAGTTTGACTCGTCGATATTTCGAAAGCTGATCATTGATGAACGCATCGCCAGGCCCAAGCCGTTCGTTCGCAGGAATACACAGCCCGATTACGTCCATGCCCGCCAGAGTGGTATCCACCAAGTCGTTTAAGCGCTCACCCAGAAGAGTTCTTGGGCGATGCAAGCCGGGAGTATCAACCAAAATCAATTGCCCTGAGTCGCGATTTACTATGCCGCGAATTGCGCGACGAGTAGTTTGAGGTTTGGCGCTGGTAATGGCAACTTTTTCGCCAACCAATGCATTGGTTAGCGTGGATTTGCCAACGTTTGGCCTGCCCACGAACGAAACGAATCCGGAACGGAACGTGGTCATTCTTCTTCTCTCAGTGCTAATACTTCGGGGTTGACAGATACCAAAACGGTAAGCAGTCGATGGTCGCGACCTTCGAAACGCTCTGTGATAAAGGTGAGTCCAGAGTTGTGAACCTGGTCGCCTCCGCGCGGGAGTCTTCCCAGTAGTTTTGTGACCAGACCTCCAACACTATCGATGTCTTCGTCTTCCAGTTCTAAGCCAATGTGCTCGCCCAGTTCAAAGAGCGACGATTTAGCGGTGACCCTGAAACGGTTGTCTCCAAGGTCTTCGATATCGGCGCCCTCGCGATCGTATTCATCGTTGATTTCACCAACCAACTCTTCAATCACGTCTTCCATGGTGACCAACCCTGCTACTCCACCGTATTCATCAACTGCAATGGCCACGTGTGTGGCATTGAGCTGCATTTCTTTCAAGACTTCTTCAACCGGTTTTGAATCTGGAACAAACATTGCCTTGCGGGCAAGTTGCTGAGCCGACCGTTTTTCTAGTTCTGCCGGATTTTCGGTAAACACTCTGGCAACGTCTTTTAGATACAGCACACCGATCAGGTCATCGATATTTTTTCCACGCACGGGAAGTCTCGAAAAACCGGAACTCATGAATTCTTTTAGAGTCGACGCGATTTTGGCCTCGCCGTCTACGGTGACCATGTCGATTCGAGGAACCATGATTTCGCGAACCACGGTTTCGCCGAAGTCTTCAACCGATTCCATGAACTCTTGTTCGAACTCTTCCAAAGCCTCTTCGCTCTTCGAAGCGATCGGGGCAAAAGTTATGTCAATTGATCGCACCAATGGCTTCAGCGCCCTAGCCAGCGATCTGCCAAACTTCTTATGCGCTACTGCTTTCGCCAGAAGTTGCGAACCGAGCAATAAAAAGGCAGTAGACGAAAGTGCAATAAACAGCGATAACCACCAGGAATAGCCGAACGGAACGATGCTCTGTGTTAGAAGAATGGCAAATGCTCCCACTAGCGATAGCCTCAAGAAGCCCAAGGATTCCTGACGCGAGAATTCATTTAGTTCCCGCTTCATAGCAGCGGCCAAAATTGAAAGCAGAATCACGGCTAACGCAATAAACCCGGCTCCCCAAAATGTGACCAGTGGCAACTTAGTTACTCTCCGTCGTGTAGAAGCGTTCCAAAATGTCTCGTTGGAGACCGAACATTTCCTTTTCTTCCTCTGGCTCAGCGTGATCGAAACCTAGTAGATGCAGAATTCCGTGAGCGGTGAGCATTAACACTTCGTTGATAGTTTCGTGCCCTGCGGTTATTGCCTGCTCGGCAGCAACCTGAGGGCAAACCACGATGTCGCCCAATAGGCCGACAGCGCTGAGCTCTAGATCATTACCCGGTCTGAGTTCGTCCATCGGGAACGATAAAACATCGGTGGGTCCCGGTTCATCCATCCACTGCACGTGAAGGGTGGTCATGGTGTCTTCATTAACGAATTGGATGCCTAGTTCGGCTTCTGGGTGAATGCGCATGTGATCCAGCGTGAAACTGGCAAGTCGCAGAACTCGAGCCTCATCCACTGCAACGTCAGATTCGTTGTTAATCTCAATCGTCATGGTTAGAGCCTCGGAGTGCGACTGGTGATGTGCCCGTGTGCGTGAAATACGGTTTGCCCAGCTTCCGCACCGGTGTTGAATTGGAAACGGAAAGACCCGGTTGACATTTCATCGGCCACCTTCGTGCCCAACTTCAGAAGATCGAGCAAAACAACTTCGTCAGCAGCTGCCAAATCAGCGATGTCGGTGAAATGGCGTTTTGGAACTACCAAGACGTGAATCGGTTGAGCTGGATGGATGTCGTTAAAGGCCACTGCGTGCTCGGATTCAGCAACAAGGTTTGTAGCTATTTCACCATTCGCAATTTTGCAAAATACACATTCAGTCATCACAGTTAGTTTATTCCGCCTAATCCCATGCCGAACCGAAGGCGAGAATGGCTGAAATTGCGGCCAAACCTGCGGTTGAAGTTCGAAGGATTCCAGTGCCAAGATGCACTCTTTCGGCTCCTGCACGCTCGAGAAGTTCCAATTCGGAAAGGTCTATGCCACCTTCTGGGCCAACCACCACTGCCAGCTTGCCAGTCAACGGCAAAAGGGATTTGAGTGATTTTTCCCCAGTTGGGTCTAAAACGAGAACTTTGTCGAAACTCGAAACCAATTCGGCAAGTTCTGAACTAGAAACAGCCGATAGAACATTTGGAGTGGTCACGCGAAGCGACTGCTTCGCGGCTTCCGCAACGATGGTTTGCCACCTGGTGACTCCCCTAACCAGCTTGGCGTCTTCCCACTTGGATACACAGCGGTTGGCCTGCCAAGGCACGATAGAAACAGCGCCGAGCTCGGTGGCTGCTTGCACCGCCAACTCATCCCGGTCACCCTTCGCTAAAGCTTGAACCAAGGTCAACTGCAGAGAACTCGGCTCTTCCTCGGTTATCCCTTCAATTTTTAGTTCGAGCGATGCTCCCCTATTTTCTAAAACCTTCGCCTCGATGCGAATTCCGGTGCCATCGGTCAGTTGCAGCGACTCGCCTACACGTAACCGCTTAACCGTGGCCGCATGTTTTCCCTCTTCACCAGACAATACGTAAGTTTGACCCGAAGTAAGGGTCCTGGCTACGGCTGTGAAAAATAGAGCCATTAGCGGCGCCTACCGAAGTGGCCGTGACTGTGTTTCTTGAGAGCAGGTAGGTCATTTTTACGAAGTTTGGAAAGCTGACGTAGTAATTCTTTTTGCTTGCTATCCAATTTTTCAGGAGTTGCAATCTCGAGATTTACTTTCAAGTCGCCGCGTCCTTGAGCGCGAAGTCGTTTCGACCCCTTGCCCTTCACGGTTAGTTGATCGCCGGTTTGTGAGCCTGGAGAAACTTCTAAGTCGATGGAGCCGTCGAAGGTTTCAACTGAAACTTGGCAACCGAGGGCAGCCTCATGCATGGGAACGGTGAGTGTGCAAACTAGGTCGTCGCCATCTCGTCCGAAAATATCATCTGGCTTAACGCGGATGTCTAAGAAAATGTCTCCGTTGGGGCCTCCGGCAAAGCCGATTTCTCCCTGCCCCTGAAGCTGAAGCCGCAAGCCATCCTCGACGCCGCCTGGAATATCGAGATCTAGGGTACGCCCGGCCCTTACTCGCCCTTGTCCGCGGCAACCAATGCAGGGGCTTTCAACAATCTGCCCAAATCCTCGGCAGGCATTGCAAGGCTGCGATGTCATTACATTGCCTAGCAAACTTCTAACCTGGCGGGAAATTTGACCCAAACCGCCGCAAACTTCACAGGTTTTTAGATCGGTACCCGGTTGGCAACAGGTTCCACTGCAGGTTTCACACAAAACCGCAGTTTCGATTTCGATTGACCGAGCAATTCCGAAAACGGCTTCCCGCAGGGTTAGATCAATCCGAAGTAGGGCATCTTCTCCGCGCTGAGCTCGCGACCTAGGGCCTCGTTGCTGACCGGCGCCAAAAAACGTGTCGAAAATATCTCCGAAACCAAAGCCAGCTGAGCCACCGAAAGGGTTCTGACCACCCATGTCGTAATTCCTACGCTGCTCGACGTCGATTAGCACTTCGTAGGCGTGAGTAACCAGTTTGAACTTCTCTTGGGCGGCTGGCTCCGGATTTACATCCGGGTGCAACTCACGGGCCAGCTTTCGATAAGCCTTTTTGATTTGATCGTCGCTGGCGTCTCGTGAAACACCGAGTACGTCGTAGTGGTCGGCCATTAAGCTCCTAGGCTCTTGGAAAGGTAAAGAGCAATCGCGCGCACGGCACCGATATTGGTTGAATAGTCCATTCGAGTTGGTCCAAGTAGGCCAACCTTAGCCAATGGTTCAGCCTGGCTGCCATAGCCAGAAACCATAACGCTGGCCTGGCTAAGACCTGCCACCGAGTTTTCGGAACCAATTAGTAGACTCACGCCGTACTGGTCAGCTTCCATCTCTGAAATTAGGCGAAGCAGCACGACCTGTTCATCAATGGCATCCAGTAGCGGAGTGATGTTTCCGCCAAAGTCGCCTTCAGATCGGGCAAGATTCGCGGTTCCGGCCAGCACCAACTTGTCTTGGCGGTTGGCGTCTACCTGATCCAGCAGGTTAGAAACCACCAAAGACACAAAGGTGCGTTGATTAGGGGCAAAAGCATCGGCAAAATTTGAAGTTAACTTCGAAACGTCAGATAGAGCGGCTCCTGCGATTAGATCGTTCAGGCTGCCCCTGAGAAAACTTAGGAAAGACAGATCCAGGGTGACTACGGCATCGAGAACATGTTGCTGAATTCGATTGTTGTCGGAAACCAGCATCACCATAACCCTGGTATCAGAAACTGCCACCAATTCAACGCTTCGGACCTTGGCTTTTCCCAGGGTTGGATACTGCACCATGGCCACCTGGCTGGTCAGTTGCGAGAGGAGACGAACGCTCCGACCGAGAACTTCGTCTAGATCAACACTGGAGTCTAGAAGTGTTTCCATAGCTTGCTTTTCTGCGTGTGAGAGTTGTTTTAGTTCATTGAGTCGGTCGACGAACAATCGATAGCCGCTATCGGTTGGCACACGTCCGGCCGAAGTGTGCGGAGCGTGAATAAGACCTTCTTCTTCGAGGATCGACATGTCGTTACGAATAGTGGCCGACGAAACGCCAAACCCGTGACGCTCAATAAGCGATTTGGACCCAACCGGTTCTTTGGTGCTGACATAGTCCTGAACGATGGCGCGAAGCACCTCAAAACTGCGTTCTGAAATCATGGCCACCTCCAATTAGCACTCAACCTATCTGAGTGCCAATATTACCCGCTGGTTGGCTAAAGCCCTAGTAGTTTACGAAGCACGAGGTCAGCCAGCAGCCTGCCCTGCAGTGTGAGAGCGGCACGTCCGGAAATAGCTGCAACTCCATCGAGAAGACCACTGGCCACTAGCTCCGAAACTGATCTAGCGCTTTCGGGGTTCAGCGAACGAAGGACTTCGATTGGAAGCCCATCACGAAGTCGAAGTTCTAACATGGCTCGCTCTTCAAGCATTTCCGCATCAGTTAGTTTTTCTTCGTCAATGCTGGGAAGTGTGCCTTCACCGAGCAGTTTGGCGTAAGTCGTTGGGTGTTTTACGTTTGACCAGCGCCGACCTGCAACGTGGCTGTGCGCCCCTGGTCCGAACCCCCACCAGTCTTGGCCTTGCCAATAGGCAACGTTGTGCGCCGAAGATAACTCGCTAGTCTTCGCCCAG
>CAIJWY010000100.1 GCA_903824455.1 uncultured Micrococcales bacterium | reverse complement strand
GGTTACGCCAACAGGCTTTTTCTGGGTCATGAACCTAGCCTACTTCTTTGGGGTGGCTGCCGAGATGCCGAGGTGAACGGCAAGGATTGCGTTGTAGGCGCCGAAGAATCCGACCAGTGGAACCTCGCCAACATCAATGCCAATTGCAATTCCAAGCATTATGGCGCTGGCAACGGCCGTGATTACCGCTTCCCTGCCCTGAAGAGTTTTGCGGCCGATTTTTTTGACGAGCATAAGTTCGGTGATTACAAAGCCGAGCATCAGCAAGACGGTTAGCCAGCGGAATGCAAGTAGTTGATTGAGGTTCGTGGTGCTGGCAATTACCGCGAGGGTGCTCACCAGGATTGGCGCAATTAGCGGCATTCCAAGGCTTGGGGAAGAAAGTTTCTTGCGACGATCTAGGAAATGCGTTCCGAGACTGGCGAGAAGATAGAGCACGCCGAACAGCGCCAAGCTGGTTAGTCCGAGTTCGCCGTTGTGAACCTGATTGAAGGTGATCACGGCAGCCACGGTGGCATGACTTGCCGCTCGGGTGGCCAGCATCCAGTTCATTAGCCGAGGTTCTTGTTCACGAATCGAGAGTACTGACCCTGGAACATTACCTTGATGGTGTCGGTTGGTCCGTTTCGCTGCTTCGCCAAAATAATGTCGGCTTCACCGGCACGCTCGTGGTCCTTTTGGCCAATGTCTGGGCGGTGGAGCAGGATCACCACGTCGGCGTCTTGTTCTAGAGAGCCAGACTCACGAAGGTGAGAAATCTGCGGGGTCTTGTCTTCTTTTTGTTCCGCGTTTCGGTTCAACTGCGCGATGGCAATAACTGGAATGTCTAGTTCCTTTGCCAAAAGCTTGATTGATCGGGAGAATTCGGAAACTTCCTGTTGGCGTGACTCAACCTTTTTTCCTGAGGATAAAAGCTGAAGGTAGTCAACGATGATGAGCTCGAGGCCGAGTGATTCTTTGAGTCGGCGGCTCTTGGCTCGGATCTCAACCATGGTGAGGTTGGCGCTGTCGTCGATGTAGAGCGCCTTGTCGTTGATGCGTCCGCGAACCGAGGCTAGCTTCTTCCACTCTTCTGAGGAGAGTGAGCCACCGCGCATGCGCGAAAGGTGAATTTCCGATTCCGCGGAAAGCATACGCATGGCGATTTCCGCCTTGCTCATTTCGAGTGAGAAGAACAACACCGGCTTGTCGTGTTTGAAGGCGCCATTTCTGGCGATGTCTAGGGCGAAGGTTGACTTACCAACGGCCGGACGAGCGGCAACGATTACCATTTGGCCACCGTGGAGACCGTGGGTTAGTTTGTCTAGCTCGTGGAAACCGGTTGGAACTCCGATTACTTCGCCATCGCTGGCTTCGGCGATTTCCATTTCGTGGATTGCGGCATCGATTGATGTGCTGAGTGAGGCATATTCATCGCTCATTGCTTTACTGCCAACCGCATAGATGTCGTGTTGGGCTGAGTTGATGAGGTCTTCGATTTCGCCCTCGGCGGCGTAACCCATTTGAGCGATCTTGGTGCCCACTTCAACCAGGCGGCGAAGAACGGCTTTTTCCTGGACGATTTTTGCGTAGTAGCCCACGTTGGCGGCGGTTGGAACCATGCTGGTTAGCGAGTGGATGTAGTCGGCGCCACCGGAGCGAACCAGGTTTCCGTTTCTAGTAAGTTCGGCCGAGACCGAAATAGCGTCTACCGGCTCGCCTTTGATGAACAGGCTCATGGCTGCTTCGTAGATTAGCTCGTGTTTTGGGGCGTAGAAATCGCCAGACTTCACATACTCGTTAACGATGGCAACGGCGTCCATTGAGATCAGCATTCCGCCCAGGGTGGATTGCTCCGCCATGAGGTCGCTCGGCAGAACGCGTTCAACGGCAGCTGTTGGGTTAGCTACGGTGTTCTGGATCTGTGCCATTTGGTCCCCTTATTTGTTCCGAGTCTTGTCTAGCATCCACTACTGACAAAGGTTAATCGAATCGCCCTGTGGATAAAAATGTGGATAACTGTGGAAACACGCCGACAGACTTGTGTATAACCTGTGGACAACCTGTGGATAGATTGTGGATAGATTCTCTGAACCCAATAGATAACAAGGTTTTGGCTGTGGATAACTAAGGTTAACAAACTCTAAACTTTCACCTGAGAGTTTGGTTATCCACAGTTTCGACACGCCCATAAACCGAGTTTTCCACAGCTAGCCATAGTTATCCACAGGGTAAAAAGAATGGGCGCTTCGTATTCCCCATTCTGCGAGGATGAAATGCAGGTATTCACGTGCAGTGAACAGCACCCCGTTGGTGTTCACTTTTGGTGAACGATGGTTTATCATTGTCGACACGGTCAGCGTTGGCCGAATCAGAATAGTAAGCAAGGAGCCCGTAACAATGTCACTCACCCTTGATTCAGTGCACCACACCGCGATTATCGTCAAGAATCTCGACAGGTCGATTTACTTCTATCACGACCTTCTCGGCCTTGAGTTTTCGAATGAGCCAAGCCCATGGTTTGAGGGTCCTGAGCTCGAAAAAGGCGTCAATGTCCCCAATGCGAAGTTGCGTCAGGTCTCGCTGTGGGTCGGAAGAAACTCAACTCTCGAATTGATCGAATACGGAAATCGTCCGGCGGATAATGACAAGCCAATCCAGCAGAACTATTTGGGCGCGATGCACATGGCCTTCCAGGTTCCGGACGTGGAAAAGGCGTGCGCGGAACTCACGGCGAAGGGCATCAAGTTTTATTCAACACCTAACGTTGTCGACGAGGGCGTCCTCTCGGGTTGGCGCTGGGTGTACTTCGAAGACCCAGACGGCATCCCGCTTGAACTGGTTGAGGTCGCCTATTACAACGAAGAAGATCGCAAGGTTGGAATCGCCGAATATTTGGCAAACCGACCAAAACTTGCTGACCTTTAGGTCAAACCAACAGGTCGCGATGTGAACCGCTGAAATCGCTAGGTAAATGATTTCGGGCGGTGGGTTTCCCCACCGCCCGAAACTTCAGCTTGAACTACTTCTTGCCAACCACCTGGATGGTGATGTTGGCACTAACGTCGCCGTGAAGACGAACGGTAGCCGAGTGGGTTCCAGCAATCTTGATCGGAGCGGCTAGCTCGATCCGGCGCTTGTCAACCTCACCCAAACCAGCCTCAACGATTGCCGAAGCAACGTCGGCGGTCTTGATGGCACCGAATAGTCGACCCTCAACACCTGCCTTGGCGTTTAGGCGAATAGCATTCTCCTCAAGGCGAGCCTTGAGAGTCTGTGCTTCTTCAACAGTTGCGATTGCGCGAGCGTTACGAGCAGCCTTGATCTGATCGACCTGCTTCTCGCCACCCTTGGTCCAAAGAACCGCAAAGCCCTGAGGAACTAGGTAGTTACGTGCGTAACCGTTCTTTACTTCAACAACATCGCCTGCGGAACCAAGACCGGAGACCTCGTTGGTCAGAATAACCTTCGACATTTGTTCCCCTCCTTAGCTTCGGCCGGCGCCAGCGTAAGGCATTAGAGCCATTTCGCGAGCGTTCTTAACGGCACGGGCGATTAGTCGTTGTTCCTGAACAGAAACACCGGTGATACGACGAGAACGGATCTTTCCGCGGTCGCTCACGAACTTACGTAGGGTAGCAACATCTTTGTAATCGATGATGCCAACCTTGATTGCTTTCACTGGCGCAAGCTTCGCATTTTTTGCGTTGCGGTTTGGCTTGCGACGAGCGTCTTGGGTGGTTTTTCCAGCCATTTGATACTCCTAGGTTTGAATTCTGTTTAGAACGGGGTGTCGTCTGCGCCAGCAGGGGTGCCTGGGTTGGCCCAGCCATCTACTGCGGGTGCTGACTTGTCGGCAGCTGGGGCTTCGGCATTACCCCAAGGGGCAGCACCTTCGCCGGCTTCACGGGCACGACGGGTAACGGACGCGGTTGCGTAACGCAGTGAAGGGCCGATCTCGTCGATGTCGAGCTCAAGCGAAGCGCG
Organism: uncultured Micrococcales bacterium; assembly: GCA_903824455.1. GTDB lineage: Bacteria > Actinomycetota > Actinomycetes > Actinomycetales > Microbacteriaceae > Rhodoluna. Next base: position 359 of record CAIJWY010000100.1, on the reverse strand, counting down.
AGCTTCACCTGCAGCCGACTGGTAGGCCGAAGGGGCCTTTAGACGACCGGTAACAATCACACGCGAACCCTTGGTTAGGGTTTGGGCAACGTTTTCAGCAAGTTCACGCCAAGCGGTGCAACGCACCCAAACGGTCTCGCCATCATCCCAAGCACTGGTCTGACGGTTGAAGGTACGAGGAGTTGAACCCACTCGAACGCTTACCACTGCCAGGCCACCCTGGGTATAACGTAGCTCTGGATCGTCGGCTAGGTTGCCGACAATCGTCACGATTAGTTCGTTAGCCATGAGAGTTACTCCGCCTTCTTCGCTGCAGGCTTCTTGACTGCAGGCTTCTTGGCGGCTGCCGGCTTTTCAGC
>CAIJWY010000099.1 GCA_903824455.1 uncultured Micrococcales bacterium | reverse complement strand
TGCCAAAATTCAACCTTTATCAATCTCTTCACACTACTGTGATAGGTCCGAACGGTCGCCCGGTTGAGATTCAAATCAGAACTCACGAGATGCACCAACGGGCCGAGTACGGTGTTGCTGCTCACTGGAAGTACAAAGAGCAGTCTGGTGACACATCGGTCGCTGGCGAAGAGGACATGGTTTGGCTGAAACACCTTTCCGACTGGCAATCAGAAACTCAGGATCCTGCTGAATTCCTCGACTCGCTTCGCTTTGAAATCGGCGCAAAGGATGTTTACGTATTCACACCTAAGGGCAAGGTAGTTGGTCTTCCTAGCGGAGCCACACCGGTTGACTTTGCTTACACGATTCACACCGATGTAGGGCATCGGACCATGGGCGCTAAGGTCAACGGCCGCCTGGTGCCACTGGAATCGCAACTGCACTCGGGTGATGTGGTTGAGATATTTACTTCCAAATCAGTAGACGCGGCTCCTAGTCAAGACTGGCTTAATTTCGTGGCGTCTTCAAGGGCCAGGGCAAAGATTAAGCAGTGGTTCTCCAACGAGCGTCGTGATGGCGCTGTGGAGTCCGGTAAAGAACTAATCGTTAAGGCCATGCGTAAGCAAAACCTGCCGCTACAAAAGCTTCTAGCCGCCGATGGAATCGTGAAGCTCGCCCACGACCTTCGCTACGGAGACGTTGAGTCACTATATGCAGCCGTGGGGGAGAACCACATCTCGGCGCAGTCGGTTGTTGAAAAGCTCACCGCCGCAATCATCGATGAAGAAGACAGCTCTGAGCCATTTGAACTGATGACTAAAAACATCAGTGCCGACCGTAAACGAAGCGGTAACTCAGGTGTCTTGGTGCGTGGCGATGACGATGTTTTGGTCAAGCTGGCCAGATGTTGCACCCCCGTTCCTGGTGACCAGATTGTTGGTTTTGTGACCAGGGGGTCGGGAGTTTCAGTGCACCGTAGTGACTGTAAGAACGTCACCGACTTGGAGCAGCAACCAGAGCGACTCATGGATGTGAGTTGGGCCGAGAACACCAAGAGCCTGTTCCTGGTGAATATTCAGATCGAGGCTCTCGATCGTGGCGGACTTCTTTCCGATGTCACGCGAGTTCTAGCCGAGCACCACGTCAACATTTTGTCGGCATCGGTTTCAACCAGAACCGACCGAGTTGCTCTTAGCCGTTTCGTCTTTGAAATGGGTGACCCGGCGGTACTCGATCACCTGCTGAATGCGGTTCGTCGCATCGACGCGGTCTACGACGTTTATCGAGTGAACAACAGTTAGTTACCTCGGCTAATCGCGTCTCTATACAACAATCGGGGGTTAGTCTTTAGCCATGAGACTTGTCGCGAAGATATTTGCAATTCTATTTAGCGCTCTCACACTATTTTCAGCACAGGCTGCCTCCGCAGACATAAATGATTTCAGTTTTGAGTCTTTCGACGCCGTTTACGACCTGTCGGTAAACGCCGAAGCCGATAACAGACCTGAAATGAGAGTAACGGAAACACTAGTGGCACTGTTTCCTGACACCGATCAGAACCGTGGAATCAAACGAAGCATCCCCTCAAAAAGTTATGGAATCAACCCGGGTTTCATTCAAGTTGAGTCGGTTGTCGATGAGTCTGGGAAACCGCGAGATTTCGAGGTTGTTCAGGAGGACGGATTCACAAACATCGTCATAAAGGATAGTGACGACTCATTTGTTCACGGAAGACAGGTTTACGTAATTAGGTACGTTCAATCCTGGATAGTTCGCGGTTTTGAGTCAACGTCGGCGAATGACGAGTTCTACTGGGACATAAATGGAACAGGCTGGCAACAGAGTTTCGGCCGAGTGTCGGCCACCATCACCATGAGCGCGCAATTCCGTGAAAATCTACTTTTGGATCAGGTTTCCTGTTACCAAGGTTTGGCTGGCTCCACCCAGAGTTGCTCTGAAAAACAGTTGAGCCAAGATCGGATGTCTTTTGCAGCCAAGAATCTTGCTCCTGGCGAAAATCTGACCGTTGCTATTCCCTTTCGTTCGGGTGCGCTAAACACCGTTGGGCCAAGCGTCGAGGGAACAGTGGCGATGTTCCTCTATCAAGTTGCGGCAGGGGCACTCGTTCTGGTTTTGGCTTGGGCAATATATTTTCGAATCTTTGGCAACAGAACTTCAAAATCGACTATCGTCCCGGAGTACCAACCAGCTAAGAGCCCATCACTCATAGAAACTGGAATCATTGCTTCTAAGACATCACATCTAACACAAGCCATGATCGTTGAGTTGGCTATAAAGAAACTTATTGAGATTCAACCTGGTGATCGCGCCGGTAATGATTTTCTGCTTCGCAGAATTGGAGGTGGCGTCGAAGACTCCGCAAATCTTGCTGCCTTAGGTTTTACTCAAGTCGGATCGACTATTAGGATTGGCAGCTTTGCATCTGATGGCGAGAATGCGGCTTTCGCAAAAGCCGTCGTCGAAGTTATTTCCAGCAACAGTAAAAAAGTCAATGCGGGCGGCTATTTCCAGAAACGGGCCCTTGGACTTCCTGCGCTGGTTTTCATGTTTGCCCTAGGGGTATTTGCTTGCTGGATTACAGCAGCCTTGCAATTGGATCAAATTACCGATGCCGGTTATGTTGCGGCGCCGATTTTGAGTTTTCTAATCTTCAGTGTGTCCTACTGGTTGCTTGTTGCCAAACCCAGATTTTCTTCCAAAGGCATCGCGGTGAACACCCACCTCAAGGGTATGGAAATGTATATCGAATTAGCCGAAAAGGACCGACTGGAGTTTTTGCAATCGCCTAAAGGCGCTCTTCTCACCACCTCAGAGATTGCCGGCAATCAAGTTCTAAAACTCTATGAGGAGGTCTTACCCTGGGCAATCATGTTGGGATTGCAAGAGCAATGGGGAAAGGTTCTGATTGCGAAATACGAGCAGCAGGCAGCGCCTGCATTCATCCTCGGCTCATCATCAATTTCAAACAGTTTGTCAAACCTGAGTCAGTCTCTCAACACATCTCTAGCAGCTAGTTCGACCGGCGGATCTTCTAGTGGCGGATCATCTGGCGGTGGCGGTGGCGGCGGCGGCGGCAGCGGTGTTTAGAGCTACTTAGCTCCAGCTAAGACAACTTCTAGCCAAGACTTTCGAGCGGCAACTGCTTCTGAAATCTCAGCGATCTTCTTTTTGTCGGTGGCTCCGGCCAGTTCGCGTTCAAGCTTGGCAATCGCCTCTTCTAGTTTTATGGTCACGTCGTCTTTTCGAGCCTTGGCAACAGGATCAGTGGACTTCCAGTGGTCTCGTTCCGCATTTTTCACTACGGTTTCAATGGCGCGAAGTTTATCTTCGGTCTTTGCAAGGTCATTCTTTGAAACACGACCCGCCTTTTCCCAGCGGTCTTGGATAGCTGCCAGTAGTCGCTTGGCGGCAGCCAGGTCCTTGTTTGGGTCGATTGCTTTGGCTTCTTCGAGTAGTGCCAATTTCGCGGTCAGCGCCTCCGACTGTGAAGCCGAAACCACGGCCATTTTTTCGCTCTTAGCGGCGTAGATTGCGTCTCCCGCAGCTTTGAACTTTACCCAAAGGGCGTCGTCATTCTTAGTTCTCCCGGCGGCTTTCCATTCGTCCAGAAGTTTGCGATACTCAACAACTGCATCGGAACCCTTGGCTACCAGATCCTCGGCTCTCTTAACGATTGAATCCTTGTTTGCCTTGGCTGCTTTTGCCTTGGTTCCGGCTTCGGCAAAGAATGCTCGTTTTGCACTTTCAACCTTGTTGCGCGCAGTCTGGAAGCGTTTCCAGATGGCATCCGCCTCCGACTTAGGAACTCGTGGTCCATTCTTCTGAGCAGCCTGCCACTCTTCGAATAGCGCAGTTAGGGTAGCCGATAGGTCTTTCCAGATAACCTTTGAAAGGTCACGGGCAGCAATCTCCTCCGCTTTAGCGGCGATGGCCTCTCTGGAGGCAAGAGCTGCGGCAATTGCCTCTTGGTTCTCCGCTTTTTTCGAGTTCAAAAGGTCTTGAATTCTCGGGGCCAGAGTTAGCACTCGTTCGCGGAGAGCTTGAAGGTTGCCAACCACATTTGGCTCAATTAGGTCGATTGTAAGTTTCGCAGCGGCCTTACTGATTGAATCGGCATCGGCCTTCTTATTAACCCGCTGCTCGAGTAGTTTTACTGCACCTTCCAGCGCTTCATACTTCTGCGTGAAGTGAGCCAATGCTTCTTCGGCAGTTACATTAGGGTACTGACCAACTTTTCTTTCGCCATTCGGCTCGATTACGTAGACATTGTTCTCGCTGTCGACGCGACCGAATTCGGTGGTGGTCATGTTTTACCTAACTTATTTTGGGGACTTGCCTATTTTACAGAAATTGCAGTGAGAAGTACTTTGTCTTTAGGTGCTCCGTCGGTTTTACCGTCGGCGGTACCGAGTGCGGCGATTTCTTTGATGCTAGAAAGTTTCGAAGTGACCTTTCCGAAAACGGTGTAACCACCGGCACTATCGGACGGAATCACGCTTTCACCGTAGACGATAAAGAATTGGGAGCCCATACTGGCGCCGTTGCCGCCCTGACGCGCCATCGCCAGAATTCCCGGACCGTAAGTGTCATCGGCCGGTGCATTTTCAACTGGCCCGAATTTGTAGCCTGGGCCGCCGGTGCCGGTTCCAGATGGGTCTCCGCATTGCAACACAAAAATACCTGCAGTAACTAGGCGGTGGCAACTGATGTCTTCGAAGTAACCCTTGTTGGTTAAGTCGACAAAGTTTGCTACTGCCTTGGGTGCCTTGTCTCCGTAAAGTTCGAACTTAATTGGCTTACCGGCAACACTCATGCCTCCGGTCCAAAGGCGATTTTCCGCTATTGATTCATCTGGAGCAGCAACCGGCGTCTCTTTTGGAATTGGCTTAGGAATTCCAGGCCCGTAGTGAAAGTAGGTGAGTTGGGCTGCGACGGCAACCAAAATTGATGCGGCTACAACAGCAATCGCCACCACGTTGTCCTTTTTGCGAGTCGCCGAGCGACCACCAACCAGAGTTGACTTTGCCTGGTAATTGGCTATTCGTGCCTCCGCCGCTTTCGACAGTTTCACTTTTTTCTTGGTCAAGCTTCCTCCAACTTTCTCGCATTAGTTTACTTGAGTTCTGCTCCACGATTGGTGTCGTAGCCTAGAGAGATGCGATTGCAGAGCGTGTTCGAACTTAGTGAGCCTTTGGCTTCGCGCATGCGACCGACGCGGGTTGAGGATCTAGTTGGGCAGCAAGATATCCTTAAGCCTGGCTCGCCACTCTTTCGACTACTGAATGCTGAAACCAGGGGAGCGCAGTCGTTGTTGATGTGGGGCCCTCCGGGAACCGGAAAAACGTCAATCACCAATGTGCTGGTTTCCGCCAGCGGCCGCAAGTTGGTTCAATTGAGTGCCATTTCGGCCGGCGTAAAGGAAGTTCGCGAAGTTATTGAACGAGCCAAAACCGATGGTGAGCTTTACAACATCGAGACTGTTCTGTTTCTTGACGAGATTCATAGGTTTTCTAAGGCTCAGCAAGATTCGCTTTTGCCTGCGGTTGAAGCCGGCTGGGTCACTTTGGTTGCTGCAACCACTGAGAACCCCTCCTTTTCGGTCATTTCTCCGCTGTTATCCAGATCTCTGGTCGTTCAACTGAAAGCGCTAAGCGATGAGGATCTCACACAGGTTGTGAAACGGGCACTGGCAGATGAATCGGGTTTTGCCGGATTGGTTTCGATAGATACCGACGCCGAGGCTGAATTAGTTCGTCTGGCACAGGGTGATGCTAGAAGAGCGCTTACTTTCCTTGAGGCTTTGGCGTTTGCAGCTTGGGAGCGAGAGGCTCGTGCTGAGCAGGCTGTAATCAACCTGGATGACTTTGCTACGGCACTTACTGATACTCCGGTTCGCTATGACCGCGATGGTGATAGCCATTACGACATCATCAGCGCATTCATAAAGTCGGTTAGAGGTTCCGATGTAGACGCGTCGGTTTA
>CAIJWY010000098.1 GCA_903824455.1 uncultured Micrococcales bacterium | reverse complement strand
CCGTAGGCGCGAAGGAGGGTTCGGCGCTCGCGGCTCATGGAGTCTGGCATGGTGAGGATTACCTTGTAACCGCGGGCGGCACCGGCCATGGCTAGTGCAATACCGGTGTTACCCGAGGTTGCCTCAACGATTGAGCCACCAGGCTTTAGTTCGCCACTGGCTTCGGCGGCGTCGATCATGGCGATTCCGATTCGGTCTTTTACGGTTGCACTCGGGTTGTAGAACTCAAGCTTGGCAAGGATTTCTGCCTTGCCTTCGTTGATGCGGTTGATTCGCACTAGAGGAGTGTTTCCTACTACCTGGGTGATGTTGTCGTAAATGGCCATGTTCGTCCTTGTCTTTAAAAGATTCAGGTTAAGACTAGGACTTTTGGCTGTGTGTTTTCTTTCGGTTACCAAGTGTTACGAGGTGCTTTGTTAATACATTTGGGCGATAGGGTCTATAGTCAAAATATGACCTTAATGTCACCACTCCACCCAGATCGAAATTTAGCCCTCGAGTTGGTTCGCGCGACGGAAGCCGCCGCCATTAGAGCCACACCTTTCATCGGCAAAGGCGACAAGCTCGGTGCCGATGGCGCTGCGGTTGACGCGATGCGAGCATTTCTCTCAACCGTTGAGTTCGACGGAACAGTAGTGATCGGCGAAGGTGAAAAAGACAATGCCCCGATGCTGTTTAACGGTGAGCGCGTGGGCACCGGCATGGGTCCTGCCTGCGATATTGCGGTAGACCCCATCGACGGCACCTCATTGGCAGCAGCTGGCCGACAAAACGCTATTTCGGTCATTGCCGCGTCTGATAAAGGCACCATGCTCGATGCGTCGTCGGTTTATTACATGAACAAGCTGGTGGCCGGCCCGGAAGGGATCGGAGTGGTCGACATTCGGCAGTCGATTGGCGAAAACATTCGCGCCATTGCCAAAGCTAAGGGCAAAAACGTTGCCGACGTAATTGTGGCGGTGCTTGATCGCCCGCGCCATGCCGACCTGATTGAAGATATTCGGGCTGCTGGGGCGGGAACTCGGTTGCTGTTAGATGGCGATGTTGCCGGCGGGCTTCACGCTGCCCGTTACGGCTCAAGAATCGATCTGTGCATTGGAATTGGCGGTTCTCCGGAAGGTGTGGTGACGACCTGCGCCGTGAAGGGCCTTGGCGGAATCGTCCAGGGAATTTTGCACCCGATGAACGATGAAGAGCGCGCTCGCGGTTTAGCGACCGGTCTCAAGTTTGATTACGTTTACGAGATGGACGAGCTGGTTGCCAGCGATAACACGTTCTTTGTGGCGACCGGAGTGACCGATGGAGGATTCCTCGACGGCGTTCGTCGCAAGGGTCCGATCATCAAGACTCATTCGATTGCGATTCGGTCGAAGTCGGGCACTGTGCGTGAGGTTTACGCCGAACACAACGCCGATCGCTGGTTCTAGGGCTATTGCACTTTGTAAGTGCTAATGTTAGTTTGTAATAACAAAGTATTTAGATGGAGTTGAAATGAGTCAGTTCGATGTGATCACAATCGGTCGCGTTGGAATCGACGTCTACCCGCTGCAGATTGGCGTTGGGCTAGAAGATGTGACCTCATTCGGCAAATTCCTCGGCGGAAGCGCCACGAACGTGGCAGTGGCAGCAGCGAAATACGGACTCAAATCAGCGGTCATTACTCGAACCGGCAACGACCCGTTTGGAAAGTTCATCCACAATGAGCTGGTTCGCCTTGGAGTTAGCGACCAATTTGTTTCTGGGGTAGCCGGCCTAAATACCCCGGTGGTGTTCTGCGAAATCTTTCCACCAGACGACTTCCCGCTTTACTTCTACCGCGAACCAAAGGCGCCAGATCTAGAGATCAAGCCAGCCGAACTAGATCTTTCTGCGATTAGCGATGCCAAGATTTACTGGTCGACCGTAACCGGGCTATCGCAGGAACCAAGCCGAGGCGCCCACTTTGCCGCCTGGGAAGCGCGCGGTCGCAAAACCAACACCATTCTCGACCTCGATTACCGCACCATGTTTTGGTCTTCACCGGAAGAGGCAACCGCTCAGGTTACTCGCGCACTGGAGCACGTCACCGTTGCCATTGGCAACAGGGAAGAGTGTGAGGTTGCGGTTGGCGAAACCGATCCAATGCGTGCCGCCGATGCCTTGCTCGAGCGAGGCGTAGAACTAGCCATTGTGAAGCAGGGACCAAAGGGTGTTTTGGCTAAGACCAAAGACGAAACCGTCGAGGTTCCGCCATACCTCGTAAACGTGGTTAATGGCCTCGGTGCTGGCGACAGCTTCGGCGGAGCAATCTGCTTCGGCCTTCTTCAAGGCTGGGGACTCGAGCAAATGTTGAAGTTTGCCAACGTTGCCGGAGCGCTGGTGGCCGGACGGTTGGAATGTTCCACCGCAATGCCTACCCGCGAAGAAGTAGAAGAAGTGTTGAAGGGACTATAGAAAATGAGTCTTAATTTCGAAACCTTGCGAGAAACCCGAGCCACCAACCCGGAAGCAATTGCCGCAGCCTACAAAAACCGTCAACGTCGGGAAATCACACAGGGTGACGGACGCCTTCTGATTGTGGCCGCCGACCACACCGCTCGCGGAGCTCTCGGTGTTCGCGACGATAACCATGCCATGGCCGATCGCTTCGAACTTTTGAACCACTTGGCTATCGCCCTTTCAAACCCTGGTGTCGATGGCGTCCTGGGAACACCAGACATCCTCGACGACTTAGCGCTACTGGGTTTACTCGAAGGCAAAATTGCCGTGGCATCCATGAACCGAGTTGGCCTCAAAGGCGCCAAGTTCGAAATGGACGACCGATTTGCTTCACATAATTTCAAGGCGATAGTTCGAGATGGTCTCGACATGGCCAAAACCCTAACTCGGATCAATTTTGACGATGAAAACAGCGCCAAGACTTTGGAATACACCGCCAACGCCATCAACGACGCGGTAGATGCCAAGACTCCGATTCTGGTTGAGCCGTTCATCTCTAAATGGGTCGACGGCAAGATTGTCAACGACCTATCAACCGAAGCCACGGTACTCTCGGTGACCATCGCCAGCGGATTGGGAGCCTCCAGTCGTTACACCTGGTTGAAACTTCCGGTAGTAGAAAATATGGAACAAGTCATGGCAGCAACAACCCTGCCAACCCTGTTACTTGGCGGTGACCCGGT
>CAIJWY010000097.1 GCA_903824455.1 uncultured Micrococcales bacterium | reverse complement strand
GGCTACTGTGCCAGGCTCGATGACGTCGCAGATCGACTCGAGGTTTCATCACTCGACTGGGTTTTGTTTGGTGGAGAATATCACTCGCTGCTGGCCACCTTCCCAGAGGGCTCAGTAATGCCGCGTTCGTTCAAACCAATTGGCAAGGTTGAGTCAGGTGTAGGTGTTTTTCTAGATGAGAAGCAACTGCCAGAGCGTGGCTGGGATTCAGCGGTCGCAAATTCTTGACACCAAAACAGTCTCTCGTTTTGGAAAGAATTTGAGTAAATCGGCAAATTTATGTAATTCTGCGACTATTTTTGTTTTATGACATCCGGCAGAAAACTTGTGGCAGCCCTTTTGCTCGGCCTGATGACCCTCTCATTCTTCGCCACTCCATCTTCCGCCGCAGTCAGCACTCAAACCGTAACCATCCTTGGTGGCGTCATTGATGAGACCCACGCACTTGGAAGCGAAGATCCCTACACCGAAACTTCCACCGATGGTGGCGTTACCTGGCATCCTGCTTATTTAGTTGGGGAACACCCTTGGGGCTTCGTCGAGGGAACCAATTCATGGTTGAACTGTGGACCGACTCTTGACGATTGCCTGAATCAAACATCGCTGTATCGTTACCGTTTTCACGTGCCAGATACCTATTCGAGCCCAACCTTAGACGCCGCGTTTATCGTTGATAACCTCGGAGTCATCACACTCAACGGAACAGAAATATCACCGGGTCAAGTTGCCGGAAATTGGAATACCGGTGGCCCGATCGATGTGGCTTCAATGCTTCACTCCGGTTGGAATGAAATTCAGGTGACTTTGGTTGATCAGGGCGGTTTGGCTGGAATCAACTACCGCCTCGTGATTTCACTTCAGTCTGACGAAGAGGTGATTGTTGCACCACCAGGCTCGGAACCGATTCAGGTAAGTTACAACGCAAACGGCGGATCAGTGTCGAAACTAAGCGATCTCTACAACATTGGCGACCCCGGGTTCAATCTTCCCACGCCACAACGTCTTGGATGGATTTTCTTGGGCTGGTTTACCGATCCGCTAGAGGGCCAACAAGTTTGGGAAACAAACTATGTTCCAGCGTCAACATCAACTCTCCACGCTCACTGGGCAGCACCAGAATCTGCCCCAGTTGATCTGGCTAATACCGGAGGCGACGTCACTTGGCCGCTGGTAGCTGGGCTTTCCTGTATATCCGTTGGATTAGTTCTCGCGCTGAGGCGACGCCAAAACTAGCGAACTGTTGCGATTGGCGCTAACGCAATCTTGCCGGCAGGAAGGTCTTTGACCACAATGGCTCCAGCGCCAACCTTGCAGTTATCGCCTATGGTGATGTCGCCGAGGATGATGCTGCTGGCTCCGAGAATTACGTTGTTGCCGATGGTTGGGTGGCGTTTGACTGGTTCGTTCACTACTCCGCCAAGGGTTACGCCGTGGTACATCAAAACATCGTTGCCGATGATGGCAGTTTCGCCGATGACAACTCCAACCCCGTGATCAATCACGAAGCGGCGTCCGATGGTGGCGCCTGGGTGAATCTCGATGCCGGTGGCGATGCGGGCGATGTTGGCAAACATGCGCGAAAGGGTGCGAAGTTTTAGTTTCCAGAGAAAGTGGGCAACGCGATAGTTCCAGATGGCGTGGAGGCCGGGCGAGGTTAGAAGAAGTTCAAATCCAGTTTTAGTAGCTGGATCTCGGTCTAGGCCCGCTTTGAAGTCTTCGATGAAGTGGGCCACTGACCATCCTTAGTTCTCTTCGAGTAAGTCCTTATAAAGAATAGTCGAAAGGTAGCGCTCACCGAATGATGGAATTATGACCACGATCTTCTTGCCGGCGAATTCGGGGCGCTGCGAGATGATGTTGGCACCCCACATTGCTGCACCGGATGAGATTCCTCCGAGGATTCCCTCTTCGGCTCCCATGCGGCGAGCCCAGGCAACGGCGTCATCGGCCGAGGCGTCGAGCACTTCGTCGTAGACATTGGTGTCAAGAATT
>CAIJWY010000096.1 GCA_903824455.1 uncultured Micrococcales bacterium | reverse complement strand
GCTCTTGATGATCGGGTTCCACAGGTCGCCGTTCTCGACTTGTCGCTGGCCGATGGTTCCAGCGTTTATGACAACGTGAAAGCCTTTGTTGACCGCGATATCCAGGTCCTGGTTTTTTCGATTGGTGACAAGGCGAAAAGAAATCAGGACGCCCTACTAGCGGGTGCGGCCGCACTGGTAACCAAGTCGGCAGGCTTAGAAAAGCTTGCCCAGACAATTTATTACGTGGCTCACGGTGTGCTTATAAATAACCTGCAAACCACTGCCGCTATCGACTCTGACATTGAATTTAAGGATGCAAAGATTTCACCGAGAGAACGAGAAGTCCTCTCGCTTTATGCATCCGGGTACACCCAGAAGCAAATCGCTTATCAGCTTGGCATTGCGCAGAGCACGGTTAAGGAACACATCGACCGGGTGCGTATGAAATATGCCGATGTTGGCCGGATTGTCACCGACAAAACAGATTTTTTGAAACGAGCCATTGAAGATGGGCTAGTCGACGACAGTGAATAGCAAGCGCAGCCCGTCAACCTACGCGAAGACTCGGATTGATCGAGTCATTGGTCGAGTGTTTTCGTTGGCAGCCACCGGAATGTCACTGGTTCAGTTTTTTCTGGTAGCCATTCCCCATCTACAATTTGGGCACCCTGGCTATCTGATGGTGACTCTAGGTCTTATATTGGCAGCACAGTTGGCTGCTGTGTACACTTTCTGGTTCGGTTCGGCAAACAAGCGAGTGTATTTATTGCACGGCTTTGCTTACACAGTGGCATTTTTTGCCTACCCCTTTTCGATGGCGGGAGTTGAAACTCTTCCGGCCGATTACCGGTCCTGGATTTGGTGGTGGACGGGAACCGCCACGATTGCCATGACCATGTTCTTGCCCAGGTGGTGGTCTTTTGTCTTCTTAGGTTTCGTACCGGTGAGTTATTTCTGTCTCCGACTCAGTTTCATTGGCGGGGGAGAAGATGTTGGTTCGGCCACCCTGGATGGAACATACATTTTGCTCTATGCAATGGCCGTGCAAGCTCTGGTTGGAATGCTCAGAACGGCCGCCGCCGAAGTTGATGTAAACAACGACCTGGTTGCTGAAAGTTCTGCTCGCAGAGCCGAACTGGATGCCACGGAAATGGAACGCCACAAGCTCGACGAGTTGGTTCACGACCAGGTTCTAACGACACTGATCCTGGCCGCCAACGCCGAAACTCCAGAACGCCAAGCGATGGCCGCCGAAAGCGCAGCCGTGGCAATCGAAAGGCTTCAAGCCGCGGCGAATGACAAAAATACTGAGCTCAAAGAAGTCTCTATAAACGTCTTCATTGATTCGTTGCAGGCAAGTTTGCATCGGGGAGACCCTCTAGCCAAGATCAATGTCACTAAGCTGCTGGATTTCTTCATCCCAATCAACGTTGGGAGGGCACTTTCCGATGCCGCCATGCAAGCGGTAACCAATTCCCTCCAGCATGCCGGCGATAAAGCCACCAGGCAAATACGTATCAAAGCCGACCATCACGGTTTGAAAATTGTGATCAAAGACGATGGCCGAGGTTTTTGGGAATCGAAGATACCAAAGAATCGTTTCGGGATTGCTAATTCAATCAGGCGCCGCGCCAACGCGGCGGGTGCCGAGGTAAGAATTGCCTCGCAGCCTCGAAAAGGCGCCACCGTGATTTTGAAATGGAGCCCAGATGCTTAACGCTCCAAGGTGGCTGCTGGCCCTAGTGTCAATTCTGTTTGGTCTCTATCACGCCATTCTCGGTGCGTCCGCTTGGCGAGGCTACGTTAATATCCTGTCACTCGCACTTTCGATAGCAATCTACATGGCGACAATGGTGATTTCGGTTGTGGCCAGCAAAGGACTGACCATCAGTCGGGGGTTCGGTTCGCTCGTGGCGATTGGCGCCGTGGCAACCGTCATTGTTGCCAATTCGGGAATCCAACCAGGTCATTCCGACCCCTATTCCACTTGGTATGTTGGCGGTATGTCGGCACTGCTGGGTGTGTTGGCTGCCCGAGGTCAGAGTGCGATGGCTTGGATAACCGCAGCTTTAGTGTCTTTTCTAGTTGTTGTGGAAGATGGGCTGGAAGGTCTCGGTGAGGTTGGAATTGAGGGCATGGCGATTTTGATCGCTGCAGCTTCAGCCACCGCCTTTGCTCTAAAGCGTGCCGATCGCGAAGTTGTGGAATTGCAGAATGCTGAAATGGCTGCAGAAGCGGCAATCATTGGATCGGAAGCTGCTGGAGAAGAGCGGAAAGTTCGATTGCAAAATGTTTTAGAAAGATCGTTAAATGCGTTAGGCCAAATCTCGGTAAACCGCGGTGCGGTGACCAAACGAGAAAAAGAAGAATTTCTTCAACTCGAATCAATCCTGCGAGACGACATACGCGGTCGAGCTCTTTTGAACCCCACTGTTAGGAAAGCCGCGTCCG
>CAIJWY010000095.1 GCA_903824455.1 uncultured Micrococcales bacterium | reverse complement strand
ACTGGTTTAACTGCTGGCTTCACTGGCTTCGCCGGAGCCTTAGCGGCAACTTTCGGTGCCGCCTTGGGTGCAGCCTTCACAGGCTTCGCCGGAGCCTTAGCGGCAACTTTCGGTGCCGCCTTGGGTGCAGCCTTAGTGGCAACCTTAGGTGCAGCTTTCACAGGCTTGGCCGGAGCCTTAGCAGCTGGCTTTACTGCGGCTTTCGCTGGTTTCGCAGGAGCCTTAGTTGCAACCTTTGGGGATGCCTTCACAACTTTTGCGGGAGCTTTAGCGGCAACCTTTGGGACAGCTTTGGCAACTGGTTTAGGGGTGGTCTTTTTTGCAGGGGCAGACTTAGTAATTGCGGTTGTTTCCTTCGCTGGTTTGTTTTTAACCGGCTTTACCGGAGTTTGTGATGCACCCGAGTTCAGCAATCGTCGCAATAACGATTGCTTCTTGGCTGGCTCCTTGCCGTTAGCCTTGTCTTTCCCCACTTGACTCTTCTCACTTATTAGGTGCACAACCCTAAATTGGGCAGTACTAAGACCCATGTCAAATCCGTAAAAAATACGAATGACTGGGTCCACTAGTAATTATGCCACCACTAGCGGACAAAAACTGCTAGGTGTCGACATTCAGGTAAACAGGAATGCAACACCTAGTATTCCTAGCCTTAGCCAAGATCCTCAGTGTTATTTCGTTGACGATTTGCCAAGTAGTCCTCTAACTCGGCTGCAATTGCCTCGGCGTTTGGTTCGGCTGCCTTAGGAGATGAAATCTGAACCCCAAAACTTGTGGCCCGATCCGACTTATAGCCCTGCTCGAGATTGGCAACAAGTTTCGACAACTCCTCGTTCTCTTCAACTTTTTTATTGAGACGCTCTCCGAAACGAACCCCTTCTTCGCGCAACTGATCGGTTGGAAAAACCAATCCAGTGGCAGCGGTAATCAACTCAAAACCGCTAACCGCGGCGTTTGGGTAATCCGAGTCATTGAGGTAGTGAGGAACTAGAAGCACAAAGCCCACACAGGGAAGACCGAGGCGGCTCAACCGATACTCGAGCAGGTGAACCACGTTACCGGGAACCTGAGTCTCGGGGCGCCATTCCGAATAGCGTTCGATGAGGTCGGAGCGATTTCCACTAACCGTGATGCCAACCGGCCTGGTGTGTGGAACCGGGAATGGAATTGAATGCACCCAGGTGAAATCGGTTACGGCATACATCTCGATTATTTCTTCAATGGAATCAGCGAATGCTTCCCAGCGAAAATCTGGCTCATAACCGTGTAAGAAAAGGAAGGGAATACCCGATTCATCCCTAACCAGGTAAACCCCAAGAACCAAGGGTTCATAGCTGGCGAGGTGGTCTTTCTCAAAAAACATCGTCGGTCGTCTGGCCCGATAGTCGAGAAGTTCGTCGTTATCAAACTCGATAATGAGGTCTGAATCGAGCTTGCTGAGGATATTGTGGGCCATTTGTTCAATCACTTGGCCAGCATCGGTGAAACCGCTAATGCTTCCGATCATTCTGAGGCCGGAAGGTACTTCGACCTGGTGGTTGACTACGCTAAAAAGACCAAAACTGTTCACGATTACCATTCTACTTTCGCTAGGCTGAAGAGCATGACTTCTCCAAAAATGGCAACTTCAGCTAAGTTCACAACCTTTAACAAAAACACCGCCTATGTAATTCCGGTTACCAAAAAATCGGACAAATTAGTGATTGGTGAAACCAATATCGAAATCTCTGACCTAGCAGGTGTTGATCTGGTTGGCGTTGGTGTTAGTGCCGAACTTGAGAGCTTGGTTCGCCTATCTGCTCCCAACGGAGCGACCTATGCTCTGCTGGGTGTTGGAACGAAACCCCTAACCAAAGACGACCTGCGTAACCTGGGCGGCGCCATCGCTCGCAAATTGGCTTCCTTCAAAGACGTAGTTATTGGCTTACCAACCTCCGATTCAAGCGAAACCGCAGTTATCTTCGAAGGTGTTGCCCTGGGTAGTTATGTTCACACCAAATACAAAGGCCTAACCAAAGGCGCTGAAATCAAACTGCAGACGGTAACCGTAATCTCTTCGAACAAACCCGCGGCCGCAGCACTAAACCAGATCTCGATTCTCGCCGAAAGCGTTCGACTAACCCGTGACCTAGTGAACATGCCTGGGCTTGATCTCTACCCTGAGTCGTTGGCGAAGGCAGTGCAAGCGGCTGCCAAAGGCACGGGTGTCACAACCCAAATTTGGAACGAAGAGAGACTTGCTAAAGAAGGCCTTGGCGGAATTTTGGGTGTGGGTCAAGGCTCATCTCGTGGCCCACGTCTGGTCAAACTTGAGTACAAACCTAAGGTTGGCAAAAGGCATCTTGCTTTGGTTGGTAAGGGAATCACCTTCGACACCGGTGGGTTTTCTATGAAAGCTCCGCTCAACATGCTGGGCATGAACTTCGACATGACGGGAGCGGCCAGCGTGGCTGCGGCAACCATCGCCATTGCGAAGTTGCAACTGCCAATTCGGGTTACCGCTTGGCTTTGTATTGCAGAAAACATGGTGAGTGGAACCGCCCAGAGACCGAATGACGTAATCAAGGCGCGCAACGGCATGACCATCGAGGTGCTGAACACCGACGCCGAAGGGCGTCTAGTGCTTGCCGACGGACTCAGCCTGGCCTCAGAGGAGAAACCAGACTTCATCATCGATGTGGCAACACTTACTGGAGCCGTTCAAATCGCGCTCGGCACCCGCCATGCCGGAATCATGGGAGACCAGGAAGCTGTTGACGAAGTTCGAGGAGCCGCCGAAGAAGTTGGTGAGTTGGTCTGGCAACTGCCAATGGCCAGTGAGCTTAGATCGTTAATTGATTCGGAAATCGCCGATATCGCGAACGTCAAGATGGGCAACACCACTGGTCAAACTATCATCGGTGGCCTTTTCCTAAACGAATTCGTTGGAAACCGAGCCAAGGGAGAGCCCGACAACATCAAGTGGGCCCACCTCGATATCGCCGCCACCGCTCATAATGAAGGCTCGCCATACGGCGTTGTGCCAAAGGGTGCAACCGGTTCGTATGTGCGAACACTGGTTGCCCTTGCCAAGCGCATTGGCTAGTAAACTCGAAACTGAATTTCGTTAATTTTTAGGAGCACCATTGGCTGATCACAATTTCGACATCGTCATTCTTGGCGGAGGAAGTGGCGGTTATGCTGCCGCTCTTCGTTCCTCACAACTTGGCAAGACTGTTGCGTTGATCGAAAGAGACAAACTTGGTGGAACCTGTTTACACCGCGGTTGTATCCCCACCAAAGCCTTGCTTCACTCAGCCGAAGTTGCCGATGTAACTCGCGAAGCTGCGCAGTTTGGCGTTGTTGCACAATTCGGTTCAATCGACATGACCCAGGT
>CAIJWY010000094.1 GCA_903824455.1 uncultured Micrococcales bacterium | reverse complement strand
TGCCATGGCGTCGACCTTTGCCTTCACCCGATAGCTTGAACCTATTTTTTCGCCAGCAAAATCGGTGACCAAGATGGTTCTCTTGTGTTCGGCAACTGAAGCGTCTTTGGCGGCTTCTAGTGCAATGGGAACTAAGTCGGTTTCTACCAGCGCCAAATCGGTGGCTTCATCGAGGCGGGCCAGAGTCAAAAGATTGTCGACTAATCCGCCCATGCGGAGTGCCTCCGATTCGATTCTGTTCATCGCGTCGTCTAGAGCCTGTTTTTCCTTGAGAGCCCCCATGCGGTAAAGCTCGGCATAGCCTCGCACCGATGCCAGCGGAGTTCGAAGTTCGTGAGAGGCGTCTGAAACGAATCGACGCATTTGCTCGAGCGCTTTGCCTCTCGAGTTCATGGCGGTTTCGATACTGCCCAACATGATGTTCAAAGCGGAGTTGATGCGCCCAACTTCGGTTTTCGAATGCGGCTCCATTAAGCGACGACCAAAATCTCCAGCCGCAACCGCTTCTGCGGTGCGTTCCACTTCTTTCAGAGGTCGAAGTGCCGAAGAAATGGTGAGCCAGATTGCTAAAGCGCTAAGCAGCAGAAGCAGAGACCCGAAAAGAGCTCCGATGTTTCGATACTGGATGATCAGTGCGTTGTTGTTATCCACGGGTAAGGCAATTACAAAGGAGCCTGGACTCGAGGAGAGGGGAACGGCCAGAATGCGCCAACCTTTTCCTTCGTTGAGATCGATGACCGGTCTTCCGCGGTTATCGATTTCAAACGGAACTCCGTGGGTTAGCCGAACCGAAGCGATGCTCATAGTGCTCAGGTTTGGCACCGGAGCTTTCGGATTGGTCGACTGCGAAATGCTAAGTAGGAATGAGCCATCTGGGCCGAGATAGGCCATGTAGTAGTCGGTTGGTAGAGCGGGTAAGTCGATTTGTTTGGCAGCGAATCTGGCCTGAATGAGGGCAGGGTCTTCCAACCGCATGGTTTGGGCTGTTTGGTTTAGAACGTTATCGACATTTGCCTGCAGATAGGTGCGCAGCAGCGCTACCGTTCCGAGGCTAGAAATAATTAGCAAAACCCCGATTATGGCCACCGACAGTGCGGTTAGTTTGGCGCGCAGGGAAACCTGGCTCCAACCCAGTGCGAGTTTCGCGTTCATAAAACTATTTCTTCTTGAGTGACTTAAACATGTAGCCGTGCCCACGCTTCGTGAGCAGAACCGGTTCGTTGGTTAGTGGGTCTAGCTTCTTTCGAAGGTAGGAAATATATGATTCGACGATTCCCATTTCACCGTTGAAGTCATACTCCCACACGTGGTCGAGGATTTGAGCCTTTGAAAGAACTCGGTTGGCGTTCTCCATCAGGTATCGCAACAACTTGTATTCGGTTGGGGAAAGTTCAACCGACTCTCCGTTCACGAACACGTCATGGGCGTCTTCATCGATCCGCACCTCGCCAACTTCGATGACGCTCTTTTCAACGGACGCCTGTTTGGTGCGGCGCAGGATCGCATTGATGCGCGCGATGATTTCGTCGATGCTAAATGGCTTGGTCATGTAGTCATCACCACCAACGGTTAGGCCGGTGATCTTGTCTTCAATCTCGTCGCGAGCGGTGAGAAATAGCACTGGCGCAAGAATGTTCATTGAGCGCAATTTTTTGGTTACTGAAAATCCACTCATGTCTGGGAGCATTACGTCGAGCAGGATTAGGTCTGGGTTTCCCTTTTCAGCGGCGGTAACGGCGTCATTTCCGTTGCCAACTGCAAGCACCGAGAATCCGGCGAATCGCAGACCGCTGGCAAGCAGGTCGCGAATGTTTGGTTCATCATCTACCACGAGGATCTTGATTGGTTCCATACCTGTGAGTTTGCTCCCAGAACCTGTGAGAATGCTGAACGTTGCTTGGGTGGTTTATGTGTGTCTCAGATTGAGTGAGCGTCAAGAATCTCGTAGGAGTAACCCTGCTCGGCTAAGAAACGTTGACGATTCTGAGCGAAATCCTGATCCACGGTGTCTCTGGCAATCAAAGTGTAGAAGCTGGCCGAACGACCATCAGCTTTAGGCCGAAGCAGACGACCGAGACGTTGAGCCTCTTCTTGCCTGGAACCGAACGAACCGGAAATCTGAATCGCAACCGAAGCCTCCGGTAGGTCAATCGAAAAGTTGGCAACCTTGGAAACCACCAAGGTCTTTTCGGTTCCGTCTCGGAAAGCTTGGAACAGGCGCTCGCGTTCTTCAATCGGGGTTTGCCCGGTGATCAGTGGAACGCCAAGGGCAGCCGCTACATCATGGAGCTGCTCCAAATACTGACCAATGACGAGAGCCGGTTCCCCTTCATGCTTCTTTAGAAGTCGACGAATCACATCGATTTTTACCGTAGCGGTTGCCGCTAGTCGGTAGCGCTCGTCTTGGTTGGCGATGGCATAGTCGAGGCGAACCTCATCGGGCAAATCAACTCGAACTTCGAAACAGGCTGCCGGAGCGATGTAACCCTGCGATTCAATATCTTTCCAGGGGGCATCAAAACGCTTTGGCCCGATCAGCGAGAACACCTCGCCTTCCTTGCCGTCCTCGCGCACCAAAGTTGCCGTGAGGCCCAAACGACGACGAGCCTGAAGGTCGGCGGTCATCTTGAAAATTGGTGCCGGGAGCAGGTGGACTTCATCGTAGATGATGAGTCCCCAATCCTTTGCGTTTAGCAAAGCCAGGTGAGCAAACTCACCTTTATTTTTTGTTGTGAGAATTTGGTAAGTCGCGATGGTTACCGGTTTGACCTCTTTTACCGAACCCGAATACTCACCAATTTCGTCCTCGGTGAGGCTGGTGCGTTTTAGCAACTCCTGCTTCCATTGGCGAGCGGAAACCGTGTTGGTAACCAAAATTAGGGTGTTGGTTTTGGCAACGCACATGGCGCCTGCCCCAACTATGGTTTTACCAGCGCCACAGGGGAGCACAACAACTCCGGAGCCACCCTCCCAAAACTTTTCAATCGCTTTGGTCTGGTAATCGCGGATGTTCCAGCCAGTCTCATTTAGAGTCATGGCGTGTGGCGTACCAGGTGCATATCCTGCCAAGTCTTCGGCCGGCCAACCAAGTTTCAGAAGTTCTTGTTTCACCTGGCCTCGCGCCCAAGGGGCAATGGCGAAGGCTTCGTTTCCCACCGGTCCGTCGAGAAGAGCTGAAATCTTTGACTGCTTCGAAGCTTCTAGCAGAACCGCGCGATCAATCGAATGCAACAGCAGTTGGCCGTCTTCACCTCGTTCGATGGTCAGGCGGCCGTAACGAGACATGGTGTCGATGATGTCGTTTCTAACCGACGTAGGGATCGCAAATTTGGCGTACTTGTCTAGCACTTCGAGAACAAACGAAGAATCATGCCCAGCGGCTCGGGCGTTCCAAAGGCCAAGCCTAGTGATTCGATAAGTGTGAATGTGTTCTGGAGCTCGCTCCAGTTCGGCGAAGATTGCCAAATCGTGTCGGGCATCTCCGGCCTGCGGGTGGTCAACTTCGAGCAGAGCAGTTTTATCGCTCTGAACAATCAGCGGCCCTAAAGTCATCCTTAAAGCCTATGCGAGGGTAATGGCAGTAATAGTGGAAAGTGGCAAAGTTCGTTCGATCTGGGCTTTCCGATCAAGACCACGAAGCCGTCCGTTGGCGATTCCGTTCGGCATCAAATCAAAGGTCGCGGATGAACCGTCGGCGATAGTCGCCGTGATCAGCAGGCGCGCTTTGTTTCGGATAGCCAACTGCACTTGGCGGGTGATTGCTTCATCATTGCCTCCGGCGGACATTGCCGCGTCGGCTGCTCTAATTCGTGCCAGATCAGAATCAAGGGAGCTTGCCGCAGTTTTACCAGCCACGGCTTCCGCTGCTTCGACCGGAGAAATTACGGCACCGCTCTGATCGCGACGGATCGCCAAGTAGCCGCACTCGCGCAATCCGAAGTAAACCACCGACGATTCAAAACGACAGGTGAGCTGCTCTGGAGAAGGTCGCGAGAGCGAGAATGCGCGCAATCTAGGGTCATTTCCAATTTCGGTGAGCAACAAGTTGTCTGGCGATGTGATCAGGCTGCGTTCAGTGTTGTCGGCAACCTCGGTAACTACGAGTCTTCCAAAGCGCGCGGTTACCTCATTCAAGAGGTATTCCACCGGTTGAGGTAACTTGGCCGCCGAGGTCGTTTTTAGGAAGTCGCGTATTTCGTCAATTTTCAAACCGGTTTCAAGACCGTGGCAAATGCTTAGAGCGCTCAATCGGTAGGTCGAGGCCAAACTGATGGTTTCGGTGCTGGCGAATCGTCGAAGACTAACTTCAAGCTTTGTTGGTAACGGGCCGGGAGCAATGATGCTGAGGTCGGCCTGCAGGATAATTCTCTTCTGAACCGTTGGCAGGTGTTTCTGAAGGTGCGAAGCAAGCGCCTTGCGGTTAGCCAGTGCATCGGTGAACCACGAGGTGGTGAAATGGTCAAATGTTAGCCCGAAACTCTCGGCGAAATCCAAAATCTGCCCGATGCGCGAACTCGAAGTATTCTCGGCCAGTGGAAAATGTGCGGTGAGCCAGTTCTTCAAAGAAGATCCGGGGGTCAACCCGTTTAGGTTGGAACACAGTTCGCTGCCGAGCAATGCCTTGAAGTTTTCAACTAGTAGCGAGATTCGTTCCTGCTGGTCCATGCTCAACCATTGCACTGCCGGCGGGGTCAGGCGGTGCCTTGAGTTTTCTATAGTCATAAGGCCCAGTCGACTGGCCAGGCTAAACATTCGCTTGGCGAAATCATTCGGTTTAGCCAGAGCGGCACCCAACCGCTTAACATCCGGCAAGCCCACGCCGGATTTTCCAACTTCGCGAATCAGGTGTTTTTCCAAATCAAAAATTATCTCGGTCAGAGCCTGCATTGTTTCAAAAGCCACCAGCCCGGCGTCTCGGTCGATTTCCGACTGATTCGCATGCACCTCATCGAGGTTGATTACCGTGAGGGCACGAGTGAAAGTTTTATGCTGCTTCAACTGATCTAGCAAATTCTCGAATACCTTGAAGCCGGAATCCACTCGATAAATCAGTTGCATCTCCAACAAGCCAGCGGCATTCGCCGCAGAAACTTTTTCGTCCCTCGAGATTTGCGAAATTGTATCGAGCTGCTTTTTGCTAAGGGAACCGATTTGTGCTGCGAAACTCTTTGGGTGGTTTAGTGACTCGGCAAGTGCATAAAAGTCTTCAACGGTACTTACCGATATCAGTCTGGTTGCAACCAGCGAGCGAAGCGCAGCATCTGATAGCCCGCGCAGCGCTTCGACTAGGTGCCTCAGCTCACTCACGGTTACTTGCCGGCTTTACCCTTGGAGCGAATTTGAATCACTAGCAAAACAATGATTAGCAGAGCCGACGTGGGGAGTGCCAACCAGGGGAATTGAACCAGCAGAGGAATGCTTGGCGAGCCGGGGAAAAAGACAGTCATCACCATGATTGAGATGATCGAGAGAATCGATAAACCAATCAAACCTGCGATTGTGTAAGCGATGGTGTTTTCAAGTCTGGAGCGACCTTCTGAAGAGTTTGCCATCCTTTTAGGATACCTTCCTTGACGGGTCGGTAAAATGGAGTTTCAACAACATGGAGGTTTCAAATGCCAACCGGCAAAGTGAAGTTTTTTGATGACGCCAAAGGTTTCGGGTTTATTGCGTCAGACGAAGGTGCCGAGGTTTACCTGCACGCTTCGGCGCTACCCGACGGAATGACCAGCGTAAAGCCGGGATCTCGTGTGGAGTTCAGCGTGGTCGATTCCAATCGCGGCGCTCAGGCTATGACCGTTCGCGTTCTAGAAGCGCCAGTTTCCCTAGTACAGGCAAACCGTCGCAACGTCGATGACCTTGCCGCGGTGGTTCAAGATTTGATTCGTCTGCTCGACGGCCTCGGCCCATCATTCAAGAATGGTCGCCGCCCAGAGCCGGAAAAGGCACGTCGTATCGCAACCATTTTGCGTCGAGTGGCCGATGATCTAGATGACTAAGCTCAAAGATTTAAGCGAGTTTGCACAGGAGGCCGCGCGTTTAACCGGTGGCCGCCGAGCCGTTGGCGATTACATTCGAACCGACGAAGAGGAACCGGGGCTTCGAAGTTACATTTTTCACAGCACATTACGTGGCTATGTTGGCTGGTTCTGGTCGGTCACGATCTACCAGCCGTTGGGTGAAGAGCCAACCATTTCCGAAGTGGTAATGATGCCTAGCGAAGAAGCGCTAATCGCCCCTAAATGGATTCCCTGGTCGGAGCGCTTGGCCGACTACAAGGCACTCCAGGCAGAGTTAGAAGCGCAAGCAGCTGCGGAAGCTGAGGACGCGGCGCTACTTACCGCCGATGCCGAAGACGATGATGAGGATGACCTAGAACTAGTCGACGTAGCCGACGAGGAAACTCTCGAGCACGCTACCGAATCACTGCTTGCTACGACCGAATTTGATGTAGAAGAAGAGACCGAGGACGATACCGACAACACAGGTGAAAAGCCACCAAGGTTTTTCGGGTGGAAGCGTCGCGGGAAAAACAAGAAAAACAGTTAGCAACAAAGACCAAATCAGAAGTCCTGCCAGAGCGATGTTTCTGGCATCACTTTTAACCGGCTCTGGGTCGGGTTTGCGATCCTCTTCTTTAACGAAAAGTTTCATTAGCCGATGTGCTCGATAACGAAGTCGATCGACTTTAGAAGTTTTTCAACATCGCTGGCTTCCGTTGCGGTAAAGGTTGCCACACGTAATTGGTTGCGTCCTAGCTTTCGGTAGGGCTCAACATCAACCACGCCGTTGGCGCGCAGCACCTTCGAGATTGCCGCGGCGTCGATACCGTCGAAGTCAATCGTGGTCACTACCTGAGAGCGGTGTTCCGGGTTAGCCACAAACGGGGTTGCAAACTCGTTGTTTTCAGCCCAGCTGTAAATCAGGTCACTGGCGGTTTTGGTGCGAGAGTGCGCCCATGCTAATCCGCCGTTTTCATTCATCCAGTCGATTTGTTCGGCAAGCAAAAAGAGTGTTGCGATGGCCGGGGTGTTGAGAGTCTGGTTGAGGCGCGAGTTATCAATGGCGGTCTTCAAGCTCAAGAACTCTGGGATGTAACGATCGGTGGCATCGATTCGTTCGGCACGTTCAATTGCAGCCGGTGACATCAGCGCAAACCAAAGACCTCCATCCGAGGCAAAGTTCTTCTGAGGCGCGAAATAGTAAACGTCGGTTTCCAGTGGGTCGAAATCTATTCCACCGGCGGCCGAGGTTGCATCGGTTAGAAAGAGCGCACCCGCATCGACACCGGAAACCCGCTTCACCGGAGCCACCACACCGGTTGAGGTTTCATTCTGCGGGTAGGCGTAGATGTCCACGCCCGCTTCGGCCTCGAGTTCCAAACGTGAACCTGGTTCTCCGTTGATTACGGTTGGCTTGGAAAGCCAAGGCACACTCAGAGCGCTGGCGAACTTGTTTCCGAACTCTCCGTGAACTAAGTTTTGCGCCTTCTGCTCGGCGAGCGAAAATGCGGCAACATCCCAAAACGCGGTAGATCCGCCATTTCCCAAAACTATTTCATAGCCTTCCGGGTTGTGGAAGAGATCCATCAGCCCGTCTTGAACTCGCTTTACCAGGTGCTTCACCGGGGCTTGGCGATGAGAGGTTCCCATGAGCTCGGCGCCGGCACTAGCAAAGGCGGCCAATTGCGCTGGACGCACCTTAGAGGGGCCGCAACCAAAGCGGCCGTCGGTTGGAAGCAGGTTGCTTGGGATAATAATTTCGCTCATTGTTCAATTATCCTTGACGAAAGTAGCTAGCTAAGGAGTTTGTCGTGCACGATCTAATTGACACGACCGAAATGTACCTTCGCACCGTGCTTGAGCTCATTGAAGAAGGGCAAGTTCCGATGCGTGCGCGCATCTCGGAGCGACTCGGACACTCCGGTCCAACCGTTTCTCAAACCGTGGCTCGAATGGAACGCGACGGGTTGATGCTGGTACGCGACGACCGAATGCTGGAACTCACCGAAGAAGGCCTACTTCAGGCCACTCGAGTGATGCGTAAGCACCGCCTGGCCGAAAGGCTTCTTGCCGACGTGATCGGTCTCGATTGGGAAGATGTTCACGAGGAAGCCTGCCGCTGGGAGCACGTGATCAGTGAAAAAGTTGAACGTCAGATTTTGAAACTGATCTCTGCACCAGACCGTTCTCCTTACGGAAATCCGATTCCTGGTCTTGCTGAGCTCGGCCTAGCCGCCAACCCTGAGTTTCACGAAGGCGTGGTTACGTTGCTAAGCGCCCTTGACGAGACAGGCAAAGCCAGCAACTTGACCCTAAAGCGCATCGGTGAACCGGCGCAGGTTGACCCTGAATTCTTGGGTCAACTCAAGGCGGTTGGTTTGATGCCAGGGGCTCAAATCGATGTTGAACACAGCGCGAAGCGAATCTTTATCTCGGTGGTTGGCTCAGACGACGGAGTGGTTTTAGACCACGATTTGGCCCTACATTTCTTCGTGAAGCAGTAAAGTTCAGCAATTTCACAGGCGTATGGAGTCGCTAAAAAAGTGAATTTTGGGTAAACTTGGACTTCCGAGAACCGTTCACTACGGAGGTTAGGTTTGGCTAAACAGCCGATTGGACGACGACGTGCAGACGTTCGGGTTAACGCCCTAGAACAGTTTGAACTGCGCAGTCGAAAGTCCGTACAAGACAAGCATGATGCCAAGCGCCTGCGCGCTGAAGCGCGTGCCGCCAAGAGTGCAGCGCGCGTTACGCGCATGCTCGAGGTTGAGTCTGCTGTTGCATCTGGCAAATCTTCATCCTTTAGTGCTCGCATCGTTAGCGGAGTGAGTCGTAAAACTTTCCGCCGAAATTTCGTGAGCACCGCAACTTTCTCTATCGCCGCCGGGCTCTTCGCCGTTTTCGCTCTGCCGGCCTCGGCTTTTAGTCCGGAGGTAACGGCAATGGCTGGGTTCACCGGCGAAGTGTCAACCAAAGACACCCAAGGCTTGACCGTGGGGGATGTGAAGTCTCAAACAGTTATCTCAAGAGGTGGGGCTAAGACCGTTAGGGCAGCATCGTTGCGAACCGCAGTTCTTACTCGATACCGAAGCTGGTCTGGTCTATCGGCTGAAGACTATCTCAAAGACCCTCCTTACGATGCTGTTACCGCCGCAGAGGTTGTTAAAGTGGCGTCCAAGTATGTTGGAGTGCCCTATGTTTTTGGTGGATCTACTCCAGCTGGATTCGACTGTTCGGGCTACATTCGATACGTTTATTCGCAATTTGGTATTCCGCTTGCTCACTCGGTGAGCGCCCAAGATCGCATTGGAAAACGGATTCGGGACAAAGACGCCCAACCTGGCGATCTTGTAATCTTCAACGATCACTCGCACTCGGGTATTTTTGCCGGAGGTTGGAACATGTTCCACGCGCCGCAACCAGGCGACCATGTCAAGCTAGCTCAAATCTGGGTGACGCCGGGCCAGGTTCACTTCGTTCGTTTGTACAAATAAATTTTCCAAATTGTTACCTGTCAGTTAATAGGTTTTACAAACTCTTACCCTTACGCTGAAATCAAGTTTGCTTGTAAGGAGTAGTCATGGCACATCAACACCATCGGATACAACTTCAAGCCGCTTGCGCACGCTAGCGCGTCACCATTCTTGGTGGCGCGTTTTTTGTTAGGAGGATTATGCGCACGCTGGTATTGAACGCCGGGTATGAACCACTTGGGGTGGTCTCGTTTAAACGAGCGCTCATATTGGTACTGAGTGAAAAAGCCACTATCTTGGCTGGCTCTGAAGAACGCCTGATTCACAGTGCTCGAGCGTCATTAGCTCTTCCGTCCGTGATTCTTCTCAGCAGATACGTTCGTGTTCCCACTGCCAGACGAGTTCCAGTAACAAGGCGAGGCGTCCTTCGACGCGATGCCTGGCGCTGCGCCTACTGCGCTAAAGCAGCCAACACCATCGATCACGTTCAACCCAAGTCAAAAGGCGGGGCAGATACTTGGGAGAATTTGGTAGCTTGCTGCCTAAAGTGCAATAACGCCAAAGGCGACAAGACTTTGAACGAAATTGGTTGGACTTTGGGCTTTCAACCAAAAATGCCGAGCGGGTCACACTGGTTGGTTCGCGGGGTAGATCGACTAGAGCCGGAATGGGATTCGTTCCTAGGATTAGCCACCGCAGCATAGTGCCCCCGAGAAGAATCGAACTTCCGCACAAGGTTTAGGAAACCTCTGCTCTATCCACTGAGCTACGGGGGCTGGTGCTTCAACCAAATATACCTTCATGGCGGTTAACCTAAGAGTGTGGATGAGTTCGTAAGCAAGCCTCGGATTAACTGGGAAACCTGGATTCGTGAGATTCGCGATATCGGAAAGTCAAACGGCCTTACCAACTTTGCATTCAATCCCTATGGTCAGATCGACTTGGACCGAGCGCATCCCAGTGGAATCGCCCAATTCACCTCAAGTGGAACCGCTTTGCTATCGAATCTGGTTCGAGAACCGTTGGCTTTTGCCAAAGCGCTAACTACCGCTCGACGGATCAAGGCAAAAAGCAATTCCCAGCGCAATAACTTCGGAATTGAAACCACCTATCTGGTTGGTGGAATGGCGAGTTTGGAGCAAGCCGGATTCGATTTGAATCTCCCGCTTTTGCTTTGGCCAGTCTCATTGGTGCGTAAAACTGACGACTTTGAGTTGACTCGAACCGGTTCGGCGTTCGTGAACCCTGCCCTAGAGTCGGCTTTGTTCGACACGTACGGGATCATTCTTGACAGGGCGAAACTGCTTTCGATGCTCGACACGGCTTCTGACCTTCTCCCGATAGCGGTCATTGAATACATTTCGTCACTGCTGTCGGAAAAAGATCCGGTTGAATTCCGTCGGGGTCTGGTTATCGGAAACTTTGCCATCGAACCGTCACTGATGGAAGCCGACATTAATCCAGAGGGCAATCGTCTGATTCGACAACTTGCCGAGGTTTCGGAAGTACCTGGGATTGGCGAAGAATACCTGACCGAGCCAAGGCTGGTGGCCGATGCCGATTCCACGCAGAAACGAATCGTCGCTAGAGCCATGCGTGGCGACAGCTTTGCTGTTGAAACTCTGCCGGGAACCGGGTACACGCAGACGGTGGTAAATGTCTTGGCCGCTCTGGTTCATGACGGAAAGAAAGTGCTTGTTGTCACGCCGAGACGACAACCATCAACGAGCTCTCGGAGCGCTTAGCGCAACTGCAACTCGGCGGGCTACTGGTTCGAAGTTCAAGTGTTTGGCTCGATGTTGTTGGCGCGATCTCTCGTTATGAGAAAGCCACACCGGTCGACCTGGTGGAGGCAGGCGTGCAGCTGGAAGCCGCTTCTAGCAACCTCGAGACTTACCTGGAGACTTTCA
>CAIJWY010000093.1 GCA_903824455.1 uncultured Micrococcales bacterium | reverse complement strand
CTGGCATCGGTGCGAGGCTATGCCGAGCTTTACCGCATGGGGGCTCTCAAGGAAAAACAGGCTCTAGACGACGCGATGAACAGAATCGAATCTGAGGCACTTCGCATGGGCGGATTAGTAGACAATCTTTTGACTCTGGCCCGCCTCGATGAAGCCACCGATTTGGCGCTGGTAGAAACCGACTTAGTTCCCATTGCATTAGAAGCCGCCAAAGACGCCTCAGTTGCCGAACACAAGAGAACCATCTTGGTCACCGATTTTGCTGGCGAAAAAATAGGTTCAAGCTATCGGGTGAAGGCAAAGGTCGACGCCATGGCACTACGTCAGGTTTTCACCAACCTGCTGGCCAACGCCAGCCGCTTCTCCCCTGCCGACAAAACCGTTGAGTTGGTTATAGGAATTCAAGGGAGTAAGACCGTGATCGAAGTTCGAGATCACGGCGAAGGAATTCCCAAGCAGCTGCGAGAGAAAGTGTTCGAGCGATTCTTCCGTGCCGACAACTCGAGAAACCGCGAGACCGGTGGTTCAGGTCTTGGTCTGTCAATCGTGAAGACAATTCTTGACCGCCACAGGGCAACCATCGTGGCTCTTGAAACCGATGGCGGCGGAACCACCATGCGCATCGAACTGACCTAAGTTATTCACAACTTTTCGCAGTCTGGGTAATTAGTCAACCGGTCGGAACAACATTGTTCTCATGACTATTTTCAGAGTAGACAGCGAGCAGGTTCTCGCTGCAAACCACACCATTCAAGCAACAATCAGCAAGCTACAGAGCGAAGTTGAGTTGCTCCACTCCCAATTGCAAGGCCTTGAAGGCTCCTGGCAGGGAGCTGCCGCCACCAGTTTCCAAGACCTGGTGAAGCGCTGGAAGTTAACGACAAACGGAGTTGACGTGCAACTTAGCGAAATCGGCAGGGCACTAACCCATGCCGCAACTCAGTATCAGGAAATTGAAGCAGCCAACCTTCGACTGTTCCAGGGTTAAAGAAAAGTGGCGGGTCCTCACGGACCCGCCACTTTCAATGTACTTACTAGAAGTCCATGCCTCCGCCTTGAGGTGCAGGCGCTGCTGCTGGCTCTGGCTTTTCAGCCACAACTGCCTCAGTGGTTAGGAATAGTCCGGCAATCGAAGCTGCGTTCTGCAGAGCCGAGCGGGTTACCTTTACTGGGTCGTTGATTCCAGCCTTCATCATGTCAACGTATTCACCGGTAGCGGCGTTTAGACCGTGACCCGATGGAAGGTTGGCAACCTTCTCGGCAACCACGCCAGGCTCTAGGCCAGCGTTGATTGCGATCTGCTTCAGCGGTGCCGAGATAGCAACGCGAACGATGTTCGCACCGGTAGCCTCGTCGCCAAGTAGGTGTAGGTTCTCGAACGCAATCTTGCCTGCTTGTAGCAATGCAACACCACCTCCGGCAACGATGCCTTCTTCGACGGCAGCCTTGGCGTTACGAACGGCGTC
Organism: uncultured Micrococcales bacterium; assembly: GCA_903824455.1. Taxonomy (GTDB): domain Bacteria; phylum Actinomycetota; class Actinomycetes; order Actinomycetales; family Microbacteriaceae; genus Rhodoluna. The sequence continues at coordinate 20,900 of CAIJWY010000093.1, read as the reverse complement.
TTCAATGCGGTGCTTGCGCTCTTTGAGTTCAACCTCGGTAGCAGCACCCGCCTTGATTACCGCTACACCACCGGCTAGCTTGGCTAGACGCTCCTGTAGCTTCTCTTTGTCGTAGTCGCTATCGCTTGCTTCCATCTCACGACGGATTTGGTCAACGCGGCCCTTGATGGCAACGCTGTCGCCAGCGCCCTCAACAATGGTGGTTTCGTCCTTGGTGATTACTACCTTGCGAGCGTGACCTAGTAGGTCTACGGTTGCGGTTTCTAGGCTCAGGCCAATCTCCGATGAGATAACCTGACCACCGGTGAGGATGGCGATGTCCTGAAGCATGGCCTTACGGCGATCTCCGAAACCAGGCGCCTTAACAGCAGCCGACTTAAAGATTCCGCGAACCTTGTTTAGAACGAGAGTGGTTAGCGCTTCGCCTTCAACATCTTCGGCGATTAGCAATAGTGGCTTACCAGTCTGAATGACTTTCTCCACGATCGGAAGAAGTTCTTTCATGTTCGAGATCTTCGAGTTCACGATTAGCACGTAGGCATCTTCCAGGATGGTCTCCTGGCGGTCTGGGTCGGTTACGAAGTAACCCGAGATGTAACCCTTGTCGAAACGCATACCTTCGGTTAGCTGAAGTTCGATACCAAAGGTGTTCGACTCTTCAACGGTTACTACGCCTTCGCGACCAACCTTGTCGATTGCTTCGGCAATTAGGTCACCGATCTGGCTGTCGCCGGCAGAGATCGAAGCGGTGGCCGCAATCTCTTCCTTGCTTTCAACGGCCTTGGCCTGAGCGATTAGCTGCTCGATTACGGCAGCGGTTGCCTTTTCGATTCCGCGCTTGAGGCTAATTGGGTCGGCTCCGGCTGCCACGTTGCGCAGTCCTTCGCGAACCAAAGCCTGGGCGAGAACGGTTGCGGTGGTGGTTCCATCGCCGGCAACGTCATCGGTCTTCTTGGCAACTTCTTTTACCAGTTCGGCGCCAATGCGCTCGAATGGGTCTTCAAGTTCAATTTCCTTGGCGATCGAAACGCCATCGTTGGTAATGGTTGGGGCGCCCCACTTCTTTTCCAATACGACGTTACGTCCGCGTGGACCAAGGGTCACCTTTACGGTGTCGGCAAGGATGTTAAGGCCGCGCTCTAGACCGCGGCGTGCTTCTTCATTAAAAGCGATAATCTTTGGCATTTGGGTTCTCCCGAAATTCAATCTAATTAGCACTCGACCTGTTTGAGTGCTAATTCATTTTTAGCACTCTCTGGCCAAGAGTGCAAGACAGTAAAAACGGCACCACCTCAAAAAGGTGATGCCGTTTTAGAAAAGCTGGTCGTTAGATTAGTACTACCGAAGCAGCCTGAGGACCTTTTGGTCCGTCGGTTACGTCGAACTCAACGCGCTGGTTCTCTTTTAGCTCTTTGTAGCCGTCGCCACCAATTGCTGAGAAGTGAACGAAAACGTCTGCTCCGCCGTCCTGAGTAATAAAGCCGAAGCCCTTCTCAGAGTTGAACCACTTTACGGTTCCTTGTGCCATGTGTATCTCCTGTATAACTTTGTGCCAAGGCCCGAATTAATCCCGAACCTAGATCGACCCAAAGCGTGAAGCGATAGGGCATTTGTTACGACCTACTTTGAAACTTACGCTAAAAAAGGCATATCAACTAATCGAATATTCAACCTTGATGAAAGTGTTACAAAGCGTTTGGGGCGAAAATTACTTGTAATCGGTCCCGAGCACCACGGTAATCGGGTCGATGTACTGGTTCGAAACTTCGATTGAATAACTTCCAAGGTCTACGGCGAGGGCCTTTGCCGCATCATTTAGCTGATCCGAATTGATGTAGATGACGGTCTTTTCGGAAGAGACTCCCGAAAGACTATTGGCTGCAGTCACTACATTCCAGCCCTTGTCGATCAGCTTGTGGGCAACGGTGCTAGCTAATCCGTCCTGGCCAACGGCATCAATAACTTTGGTCTCGTTGATTCGAAGCGGGTCGACGCTGGTTTTGGTGGTGTTGTCGCTAAAGGCGTTTAGGTCGAGTTTGGTTCCGCCACCGAAGAAGGTTTGGTAGCCGAATAGGCCTCCGCCGGCAACTAAGGCGGAAATGCTGAAATAGGCGATGAACTCTAGAAACTTTTTCCCGGCGCTCCGACGTGCTCGGCGACGCCCAGGTGCTGGAGCAACCTGATCGAATTCGTCATTTGGGAAGTTTTTAGCCATCGGTAATGTTTAGTCTAAACGAGTCAACCGAATCGAAATCGAGGAATGCAGTGAACTATCAGGTTTCTAAAAGCGAAGAGCAGTGGCGCGAGGAACTAGACCCAATGGAGTTTCACGTCTTGCGCGAAGCAGGCACCGAACGGGCCGGCACAGGTGAATTACTGAACGAAAACAGGCTTGGAACTTTTTGCTGCCGAGGTTGCGGCGCAGAGCTATTCAAGAGTGAAACCAAGTTCGACGCCCACTGTGGCTGGCCAAGTTTTTACGCCCCGAAAGCGGGCGACGCCGTTGAGCTTATAGAAGACCGCAGCCATGGAATGGTTCGCACCGAAGTTCGTTGCTCAAACTGTGGCGGTCACTTAGGTCACCTGTTCGATGATGCTCCGCAAACCCCAACCGGCGATCGCTTCTGCATAAACTCGGTGAGCATTACTTTTACTGAGGAGTAGTTTCAAAAGCCTCGTGAAGTGTGACCAGCTTCAGCTTTCGAGATTTAAAGACATTTAGTATCTGGGGAAACACGTTCGGTGTGGCATTGCTGTTGGCGTGATCAATCACTATTCGTCCGTTAGCAATCCACTTGGTTGCCGATTTCAAAACCGAGGATGACGAAACTCCACTGCCTGATGCAAACGAGCCGTACCAGAGCATTGGCTTGGTGAAACCGATTGAAGCGGCGACCTTGATTACTCTTCCGTCAATCTCCCCATAAGGAGGTCGGAAATAGGGCTTACTGCTAACGCCATACTTTTTCAAACAGAAAGCTTCGCAACGATTTAGTTCCTGTTTAATCTGTGCATCGGAAAGTTTGGTGAGGCTACGGTGAGTTTGAGTGTGATTAGCCAACTGGATTTGCCCGCCGTCTTGGAGTGCCTTTAGCCGTGTGGCGTATTTGGTCCAGCCCGGCGCTCCCGATAGTACGAAGAAAGTGATCTTCACGTCGGGGTTTTCTTCAAGCATCTTCACGTAGCGACCGAGCGCTGCCGCTGAGGCGCCATCGTCCACCGTCCAAGCAACTCTTTTGGTGCTGGAATGAGGGAGCGATGAAATACTCCCCTTGGGCCAGGCGATTGCTGAATCGGCAAAAGTCATGAAGCCGGCAAGAGCCAGCGCAAACAGCGATTTGCGAGTAATGGCCTTGGTCTCCATGAGCCGACTATGGGACTTGAACCCACAACCCCCGCTTTACAAGAGCGGTGCGCTACCAATTGCGCCAAGTCGGCATTCGCTTATTTTTATTTCAAGATAAGCACTACCAAGTCTAAGCGGTAGACCTAGGACAGGTTTTGGAATGCAGAACTGTCCGGCGACGCTCCGCTTAGGATGTGAAAGAAAATTAGTTGACCGGGGCGACGGTCTGCAACCACTGCAAGAACATTGCAGCGTTTGCGGTCTCGCCTCGGTACTGCTGACCGTTCACCATAACAAACGGGGTTCCGCTGAAGTCTAGGGTTGAGCCTGGAACCTTCTGAGTCCGGACCACCGAACCCTTGTTCTTTGCCCAGGTGGTAAATACCGGATTGGTAATGCACTCAAGAGCTGCGGGTTCGGTTACGCCAGTTTGCTGCGCGATCTTGGAAAGATCCTCGTTGCTTGGCCCGGCAGTTCCCTCATCCGGTTGGTTGCTGTATAGAGCTTCGTTGTAGTCGAAGAAGTTGCCCGGTGATTTGTCGGCCACGCAAAGCAGCGCATTGGCTGCGCGGCTCGAGTACTCGTTCACCGAGTTTCCGTCGAGGAATGAAATCGGGTGAATTTCGAGGGTGTACTTGCCCGCGGAGACCAGCTCGCGAAGCTGAGGCATGTTGGGAACCTCGAAAGCCTTACAGGCAGGGCACTGAAGGTCCTGGTAGAGCACGATGTTCGGAACGTTTGGGTCAACTTGCGATTTTGAAGTTATGACCTGAAGGTCTTTTCCAACTCGAATTCCGCCGTCGAAAATAGCGGTGACTGGGCCATCTTTCGCTTCCGGTGGAGTTGGTGGCTGCGACGACGCTGCCCACCAAACCCCGGCGATGATGCCTAGGCCGGCAAGAACAGAACTTGCCACAAGAACAACTTTTTTGCGACCCTCGCTTTTCTTCTGAGCTTCGCGCATGGCCTTGGCCTTGGCTCGGGCTGCTTCACGCTGCTGGTCGCGGGTTAGTCGTTCGTTGCTCATAAATTACCGTCCTTGGTTCATCACAATCATGTGACAGTCAGAGGTTACATTATAAAACACGAGCCCGATAATGCCATAATTGCTATAACTTGAAACGACCGTTTCAAGCTCTTACACAAAGGATCGTCCGGCACGTACCTGCCGGTTTAGGAGAAATATCATGGCAACAGTTTCATTTAGACAAGCCACCCGCCTGTATCCAGGCACCCCACGCCCAGCCGTAAACGAGCTCGACCTTGAAATCAAGGATGGCGAGTTCCTAGTGCTTGTTGGTCCATCGGGTTGTGGAAAGTCGACCAGCCTTCGCATGTTGGCAGGCCTAGAAGAGGTTAACGCCGGTTCGATTTTCATCGGCGACCGCGACGTAACCGACATCGAGCCAAAAGACCGCGACATCGCTATGGTGTTCCAGAACTACGCTCTATACCCACACATGACCGTGGCCGAGAACATGGGCTTCGCTCTAAAGATTGCCGGCGTAAACAAGGAAGAACGTGCCGCTCGCGTGCTTGAGGCAGCCAAGCTGCTCGACCTGCAGGAATACCTACAGCGCAAGCCAAAGGCTCTTTCCGGTGGTCAGCGTCAGCGCGTGGCCATGGGTCGTGCCATCGTTCGTAAGCCACAGGTTTTCCTTATGGATGAGCCGCTTTCTAACCTCGACGCCAAGCTGCGTGTTCAGACTCGTACCCAGATTGCTTCGCTACAGCGACGCCTGGGTGTTACCACTGTTTACGTAACCCACGACCAGGTTGAGGCCATGACCATGGGTGACCGCGTTGCCGTGCTAAAGGATGGCGTGCTTCAGCAGGTGGCAACTCCTCGCGAACTCTATGAGCGTCCACTAAACGTGTTCGTTGCCGGATTTATTGGCTCACCAGCCATGAACCTTCTTCAGCTGCCGGTAACCGCTAACGGCGCTGCCTTTGGCGACACCGAGATCAAGATCGACAAGAGCGTTTTGGCTAAGACCAAGGAAAAGACCATTACCGTGGGTCTTCGCCCAGAAGACGTTGTAGTTTCTAAGACCGGTTTGGCTCTAGAAGTCGACGTGGTTGAAGAACTCGGTGCCGATGCATTTATCTACGGTTCGGTTGTGCTAAATGGCGTAAAGGCCGATGTGACCGTGCGTGTTGAGTCAAACGGCTCGGTCAAGGCTGGCTCAAAGGTATTCATTTCGCCTTCAGGTGTTTCCCACCTGTTCGACGTGACTACCGGCGCTCGTCTCAACTAGCGGGTTCTCACAAAAACAAAAAACTGCCGCGGCAGCTCCAGCAATGGGGCTTCCGCGGCAGTTTGTTTTTAAAGCTAGTTCTTGGAACGCAGCTTGGAAACCTCGTAGAGGGTCACGCTGGCTGCGATGCCGGCATTGAGCGATTCGGTGTTCGAGCTGATTGGAATACTCAAAATCGCGTCGCAATTTTCGGTAACCAGGCGGCTCAGGCCCTTACCTTCGGAACCAACCACGATCAGCAGCGGTTCGCGGCCGAGGGTGAACTTCTGAAGGTTCATGTCGCCGTCGCCGTCTAGGCCAACCACGAACACGCCCTTCTTCTTGTATTCCTTGATGGTGGCGGTGAGGTTTGAGGCTAGAGCAACCGGAATTCGGGCAGCGGCGCCGGCAGAGGTCTTCCAAGCGCTGGCGGTAACGCCGGTCGAGCGTCGTTGCGGCAAGATAACTCCGTGTCCGCCAAAGGCCGCTACCGAGCGAATGATCGCTCCCAGGTTGCGTGGGTCGGTAATGCCGTCTAAGGCCACGAACAGCGGCTTCTGCCCTCTGGACAGCACCTTGTCGAGCAGGTCAACCGGGTGCTGGTACTGGTAGGCAGGAACCGAAAGCGCGATTCCCTGGTGCACGGCGTCGAAACCGGTTAGGCGGTCGATTTCCGGCTTGGTGATGTCATTGATCGGAATCTGTCGAGCGTTGGCTAGCGTGATGGTTTCTTTGACTCGATCGTCCATTTCGATTCGATTCGAGATGTAGAGAGCGGTTGCTGGAACCTTGGCGCGAAGTGCTTCGAGAACCGAGTTACGACCAGAAAGTACCTCACCAGAATCGGCGGCCTTTGAAACACCTTTGGTGTTGGTGCGGCGAGCTCCGGCAACACCAGCGGTTCTGGCGGTAGGTGCGAGAAACTCACCCTTACGAGTCGATTTACGTTCTGCGGGCTTGTTGCCTTTGAAAGCCTTGTGACCTTTGCGCTCTTCAGCTTTTGGGGTTGGACCCTTGCCCTCGAGCGCCTTGCGTCGAATGCCTCCAGAACCTACCGTTGGGCCTTTTTTGCCTTTAGCGGTACCGGGTCTTTTTCCCTTGCTAGCCATTAGTTGCTCCACATCCATACGGTCTTATCGGCCTGATCTTCAATGGTGACACCCATAGCCGTTAGTTCAGCGCGCACCAAGTCGGCGAGCGCATAGTCTTTGTCTGCTCGAGCTTGGTTGCGCTTAGCAATCAGGCCCTCAATTAGTTCCGCGGTTTCCGCGCTGGTAACTTTTTCGTTACCGCTCAAATCTATGCCAAGAACCTCGGCCATTCGAGTCACTTTGGAAAGTGCCTCGGCTACCGAAGCGCTATCGTCACTATCGAGTGCCGTATTTCCGGCGCGAACCGTCTCGTGCAACACCGCGAGCGCTTCCGGCACGTTGAAGTCATTATTCATGGCTTGCACAAATTCGTTTGGCAGCTCTGTCTTAGATACTTCGACGATTTCAGCGGCACGACGCACAAAGTTCAACACTCGTCCAACGGCGCTCACCGCATCGGCCAGGACAATTGCTGAATAGTCCAAGCTGGAACGGTAGTGGGCAGAGGCCAGCCAGTAGCGAATCGCCACTGCGTTGGCCTGAGCGAATAGGTCTTCAACGCTCACGCCGTTGCCGAGCGACTTACTCATCTTGGTGCCGCTCACAGTGACCAGGCCGTTGTGCATCCAGTGTTTGGCGAAGCCGTATCCGGCGGCGCTTGACTGAGCTAGCTCGTTCTCGTGGTGAGGGAAGCGAAGATCTAAACCACCGCCGTGAATATCGAAGGCTTCTCCCAGTTCACTCAGGGTCATCGCCGAACACTCGATGTGCCAGCCTGGTCGACCTTTACCCCATGGTGAATCCCAAATAGCGGTTTCAGGTTCGCCAGGCTTAGCGCTTTTCCAAAGAGCGAAATCTTGGGCTGCGCGTCGTCCGCCGCCAATTTCCTCGCCCTCCATGTTTTCTAACTTCTGATTGGTTAGTTCACCGTAAGTTTTGTGAGAGGCGGTGTCGAAGTAGACATTCGAAGTGCCATTGCTGGCCAGATAGGCGTGACCTCGCTCGATTAGGCGCTCGATAAAGACAATCATCTGCGGGATGTGTGCGGTAGCGTGCGGAAGTTTGGATACGTTTGCCCACAGGGCGTCGTAAACACCGTTGAATTCGTTCTCAACCTCAACGGCCAGCTCGCGCCAGTCTCGCCCTAGCTCGGAGGCATTAACCAGGATTTTGTCGTCGATGTCGGTGACGTTTCGAACCAGGTTCACATCGAGAGCGTGACCAATGCGAAGCCAGCGTGCCACGATATCGAAAGCCACCGCGCTACGCAGGTGACCCACGTGCGGAGCCGACTGCACGGTTGGGCCACAAACGTAGATTCCCACCTTGCCGGCAGTTAGCGGCACGAAGTCGATCAGGCTTTGCGCTTTGCTATCGAAGATCTTCACAGGTTCAGCCTACTTTTTGGCTTGCTGAATAAGTGCGCTTGCCACAACCGCCACGCCTTCGGTGTTTCCTAAGAATCCGAGCCCGTCGGTGGTGGTGGCGCTCAAAGTAATCGGTGCGTGAATAATTGCGGTTAGTGCCTGTTCAACGCGTTCACGCATTGGAGCAACCTTGGGTCGGTTGGCAATGATCTGTGCGGAGACGTTGATGACGCTGAAACCGTTGGCGTGAAGTTTGTCGAGTGCACCTTCCAGGAAGACCTGGCCATTGGCTCCCGAAAACTCAGGGCGGTCAACGCCGAAGTTGCTGCCGATGTCGCCAAGGCCGGCCGCCGAAAGCAAGGCGTCGACAATGGCGTGGCTGAGTGCGTCGCCGTCGCTGTGGCCATCGAGCCCGCGCTCGCCTTCCCAGAGGATGGTTCCGAGGTAAAGCGGTTTGGCATCATCATCGCTGAAGCGATGGGTGTCGGTTCCGATTCCGGTTCGCTGTTCTCCCCCAACCAGGTGGCTGGCGAGAATTAGGTCGTCTTGCGTGGTCACTTTCATCGCGATTCGATCGCCCGCAACCGAAAGAACTCGATGACCGAGTGACTGCACCAATGAAGCGTCGTCGGTGTGCTCTTCGGTTACCGCGGCATAGCAATCGCGCAGAAGTTGAGCTGGGAAACCCTGAGGTGTTTGAGCAACGCGAAGTTCGCTTCGGTTTACGGTTTCCAAAACCTCTTCGCCTTCGGCACGTTTAACGGTGTCGTGAACGGCAACCACCGGCACCACGCCAAAGCCGCTCTCGCGAACTTCTTGAACCACGCGATCGAAAACTTCGGTTGGGGCAAAGGCTCTGGCGGCATCGTGAACCAAGACGATTTCGGCGGTGTGATCCACCTCGGCTAGTGCGAGAGCAATTGATTGCTGTCGGGTTGCCCCACCGGTGACCACGGTTAGCGTTATGCCGGCCGGCACGTGCGGCGATGCTAAAGCCAGGAACTCATCCTGGTGGCCAGGCGTTGCCGCAATCACCAACTGGGTTAGGCCCTTGGTGCCGATGCTTCTAGAGATTGCATGTTCCAGCAGGGTAACGCCAGCTACTCGAACCAGAGCCTTGGGAGTTCCAGCACCGAGCCGCTCGCCCCGACCCGCGGCAACCAAAATAACCGCAACGGACATAATTACCTTTTAGGTTAGGAAGCTAAAACTTCGTCTAGCTTTACGCCGGCTTTTTCTTCATCAAGCTTTAGAGCCAAAGCCAACTCGGAAATAAGGATCTGACGGGCCTTGGCCAGCATGCGCTTTTCACCGGCAGACAACACCTTGTCTTGGTCGCGACGCCATAGGTCGCGAACAACTTCGGAAACCTTGAGAACATCGCCGGAAGCAAGCTTTTCTAGGTTTGCCTTGTAGCGGCGAGACCAGTTGGTTGGCTCTTCGATGAACTCGGCGCGGAGCACTCCGTAAACCTCTTGAACACCTTTTTTGTCGATGACATCTCGAACGCCAACGGCTTCAACGTTTTCGGCTGGAACCTGGATGGTTAGCTTATTCTTTTCGGTAGCCAAAGCGTTAGTGGTGTCTTCGGAAGCCTTCTGAATGATCTCGAGGGTTAGGTAAAGTTTCTTTTCACCTCGAATGGTTCGGTCGGCTACTTCAATGATCTTCGCTGCTCCGTGGTGAGGATAAACAACGGTTTCGCCAACAACAAACTTCATGTGACTAATTCCCTTCGAAACGTCTAATTTACCACGTTTTGGCGCATAAATAAAGGGTTAGACTATTACCCGTAAAGCAAAAATCCGGAGGAAATTGTGGTTGTTCGTAAGTTTGTAACCGCCGTTGCTGTAGCAACAGCTCTAGTTTTAGGGACAACCGGTTGCAGTCTTTCCCACAACGTCGCAACTAAGCAGCAGTATGCCCCAAGCGATGGTGCCCAAATAACCGTCGACGGCGTGAAGGGCTTGAACCTCATTTACCTCACCCAAAATGTCACAGACTGGGGCGGCCTTGAGGTCGGAGCCATTATTGGCTCGTTCGTAAACACCACCGACCAGCCTGTGCAAATTCGTCTTCAGTACCAGATCGACGGCTCACAATCCGTTGACGTAATTGCCGCCCAAACTTTCGACTGGGTCAGCGAAATCATCATGCCCGGTCAGAAATACGACCTGGGCTATAACGAAAGCCCCGCCATTTACGGGGTTGCGCTGAACGCCAAGAACTTGGTTGCTAAGCCTGGCGACCTAATTTCGGTTTTTGTTGGAGTGAACGATGCCCAAGGAGTTCAGGTTCTAGTACCTGCCCTGGATGGCTCGCTTGAGCAGTACAAAACTTTGGTGGATAACCTAGCCGCTATCGATGAAAACTCGGCGGAGTAAGACTCTAAGCTTCGAACTTATAACCCAAACCGCGCACGGTAATGATGTGCTGTGGCCTGGACGGATCGGCTTCAACCTTCGAACGAAGACGCTTTACATGCACATCGAGTGTCTTGGTGTCGCCAAAGTAATCGTGACCCCAAACGCGGTCGATGATTTGACCTCGAGTTAGCACTCGGTTCACATTTTCTAGCAGCAGCTCTAGAAGTTCAAATTCTTTTAGGGGAAGCGATACTTTGCTTCCGTCAACAAAAACCTGATGGCGGTCTACATCCATTGTGACCATTCCGCCCATCAGCATCCCGTCCTGAGTTTCTTTGGCCGAGCCCTGTGCTTTGCGACTCAATACCTTGTTGATTCGAGCTAAAAGCTTTGTTGAAGACGCCAACTTGGTCACGTAGTCATCAGCGCCAATCTCCAAGCCCACAACCTCGTCGGTTTCCGAATCCTTGGCGGTGAGCATAATGATTGGCACTTCGGAGGTTAGGCGAATGGTCTTGCAAACTTCGTTGCCGCTGATTCCCGGCAGCATGAGATCGAGCAGAATGAGATCCGGGCTTGAGTCGGCAAATCGAGCCAATGCCTCGTTACCATCAACCGCGAAAATGACCTGATGACCTTCTCGTGGCAAGAGACTGCCGAGGCTAAGGCGATACGATTCTTCATCTTCAACAACCAGGATTTTAGCCAAGGTCTGCCTTCCGTTTAGTTAACTTCAAGACTTTCTTATCAACCGCAGGTAACCGAAGGGTAAACGTAGAACCAATTCCAGGTTTAGAAAAAAGATGAACATCTCCCTGGTGAGTCAAAGCTGCGTGCTTCACGATACTCAAACCAAGGCCGGTTCCGCCGGTTTCGCGCGATCGAGATTGATCCACGCGGTAAAAACGTTCGAAGATTCTAGATAGGTCTTCTTTGGCGATACCGATTCCCGAATCTTTAACGCGAATGTCTACTTGTCCATCTTTTGTGTCGAGCACTACCGCAACTATGGCTCCCGCATTCGAATAGATGATGGCATTTTCAATCAGGTTTTTTACCGCTACGGTAAGCATTTCGGCGTCGCCGATGGCTTCGATCCGTGGCTTTTCGGATTCAAATTCAATCGTGACGTCGTGCTTTTCCGAACGCCAGCTATTTCTGTCGATGGCCTCTTTCACAACATCAACCAAGTTAATCTGTTTCGAGGTTGCCACCCTTGATACGCCCTGAATTCTTGATAGTTGGATGATGTCTTGAACCAGCGAACTGAGACGTTTTGATTCTTTTCTTATGCTCTTCACCAGCTTCGGTAAGAGATCTGGTTGATCTAGTGAATTCTCCATGGCTTCCGAGAGCAAACCAACGGCGCCAATCGGAGTTTTTAGCTCGTGAGAAATGTTGGCCATGAAATCTTTGCGCATTTCATCCAACCGGTGGCTTTCGGTTCGATCGTCAACAATCAACAGTACATTTCCATCACCCAGTGATTTGGCTCGGGCGCCGACAAAGAGTTTCACGTCTTTACGCCCGGTAGGAAGCGAGGCCTCGATAGACAGAACTTCTTGAGTTTCTCGCGCTTTTGCTACCAATGCAGAGAGCCTCTTGTGGCCCAGGGTTCTTCCGTCTACTAGCCCTAGTGCGATTGCCGCCGCAGTAGCACGCGCCACATAATTGGTGCTGTTCACAATGAGAGCTGAAGGACCCAAAACATCCAAAATTTCATTAACTCCTTGCATCACAGCATTTTGCGGCTTAGTCTGGGCAACTTTTTTTCTCGGTCGCATTGCGAGAAATAGGAACGCTCCGAAAACGCCCAACACAATTCCGATAAGTAAAAGTGTTATTTGGGAAGTCTGCATACCTAAAGAATAAGTTAAATAGTGATAACTCTCTCTCATGATTGGGTAAAGGTTCATCCCAAGTTCTCGCGCTTTTAGAAAAATGATGGCATTCTAAGTTGTATGCGCGAAGTTTTTCAAACCGAACTCAAAGAAGTTCAGACCCGTCTCATTGAGATAGCCAAAGATTCAACCCGTGTGATGGAGTTGGCTTCGGCCGCTTTCCTCACCTCAGATGTCACGCTCGCCGACCAAGCCTTGGCCAGCGCGGATGCGATCAATGAGAAGGCACTGTCGCTAGACGAATCTGTGATCCGCATTCTGGCTCGTCAGTCGCCGGTTTCTCGTGACCTACGCATCCTGGTTTCAGCACTTCGCATTAGCGCATCGCTCGAGCGCATGGGCGCCTTGGCCGGACACATCGCCCAGATTGCGCGTTTCCGTTACCCAGGCTCTGCGGTGCCAAGTGTACTAGCCGACACCTTCAAGGAAATGGGTGAACTAGACATCAGACTTGGCAACAAAGTGGTCAAGCTTCTTGAGAACACCGACCTAGATCTTGCCAAGGAAATTCAGGCGGCCGACGGACGCGTCGACGAACTTCACCGCAAGGTTTTTGATGTTGTGTTGGGCGACGACTGGAAGGAAAACGCGATGTTCACCGTTGACGTTACTCTTGCCAGCCGTTACCACGAGCGTTTCGCCGACCACGTGGTCGACATCTCGGCCAAGGTTAGTTACCTAACCACCGGCACCTGGAACGAAACCGAGTAATTTACTTCTTGTCGCCTTGCGCTGCCACGGCCGCGGCCCCAGCGGCAGCAGCCTCTGGGTCAAGGTATTCGCCTCCGGCAACCAGTGGCTTGAAGTTTTCATCCAACCGATAAACCAGAGGAATTCCGGTAGGAATATTAAGTTCCGCAATTTCGTCATCCGATAGCCCGTCGAGGTGTTTCACAAGTGCACGAAGGCTGTTGCCGTGAGCGGTGATCAGAACCGTTTTGCCACCTTTAAGGTCGTTCACAATTTCATCGTTCCAAAGCGGAAGCATGCGAACTAGAACATCTTTCAGGCACTCGGTCTTCGGGATGTTCTCGCCAAGCTCGGCATAACGTTCGTCGTGGGCCTGCGAATACTTATCGTTGTCGTCGATTGGTGGTGGTGGCACATCAAACGAGCGACGCCAGGTCTGAAACATTTCCGGACCATACTCGGCCAGGGTCTGAGCCTTGTCCTTGCCCTGTAGAGCACCGTAGTGACGCTCGTTTAGCCGCCAGTCGCGCTTCACATCAATCCAAACCCGCTCGGCGGCGTTTAGGGCGATGTGAGCGGTATTGATAGCACGCTTTAGCTTTGATGTGTAAACCAAATCTGGCTTCAAGCCAGACTCGGCCAACAGCTCGCCTGCCCGTTTAGCCTCGGCGCGACCCTGGTCGCTAAGTTCAACGTCTACCCAACCCGTGAACAGGTTTTCCTGATTCCAAACCGAGTTTCCGTGGCGCAACAAAATGACTGTGTATTGAGGTGACATGCCTTCAAGTTTAGTCTTGATAGGTGGCATCAGCTAAAAGGATCGGCAGCGTAACGCGCGGCACAACTAACCCAAACCGGTTACGTCGGGTAGATCGCTTCATCGCGGGCCTACCGATTGTAAAAGTGAAAAATGCGGTGGTGGTCGACCTTGGCTACGGAGCCTCGCCAATTACCGCAATCGAATTGCGCGAGCGCCTTATGAAAATAAACCCGAGCGCGCGGGTGGTTGGTGTTGAGATCGATAAGGAACGCGTTGCCAGAGGGTTAGACGTCGCCGAACCAGGGCTAGATTTTCTACTCGGTGGTTTTGAAACACCGTTACCCACCGGCGTCGAAAAGGCCCACGTGATCAGAGCATTCAACGTTCTTCGCCAATATCACGAACGAGATGTGATGCCGGCCTGGGATCTAATGGTTTCGAGGCTAAGTGAAAACGGCGTACTGGTTGAAGGCACCTGCAATGAAATCGGTCGGGTAAGCAGCTGGGTCACGGTAGCCAAAACAGGTCCGATGCTGTTTACCATTTCCCTTCACCTGGGAAGTCTCGAACAACCGAGCATCGTTGCCGAAAGACTTCCTAAAGCACTGATTCACCACAACGTTCCCGGCGAGCGAATTCACGATTATCTAAAGGCCCTCGACCAGGCGTGGGCTTCTCATGCACCGCTGGGGACTTTTGGAGCACTTCAACGATGGTTGGCCGTTTGTGAAACTATGACGGCTTCCGGTTGGCCGATTGTGTTGAGTCGCAAACGTTGGCGCCTCGGAGAAATCACGGTGGATTGGTCGGCAGTTAACCCGAACTAAACCTCTGGGAGTTCCTCGCGAGCATCGTCTTCGCTCATTCCCGTGGCGCAGAGCAGGTCGACCAGCATTGGGCGGAGCAACAGCAGAACCGATGCCTCACGCAACTGATCAGCGATGCCAAACTTCTTTGGGTCGAGCTGATGAATGACTTCCAGATATCCAGCCCTTGCCGAGAACAGAAAATCTTCGTTTTCGGTGGCCTTCGCCAAATCCGTGGTTGCCTCAAAGATTTGCTCGATCAGGTCGGCCAGATAAGGGCGTTTAACTCCGTCGCGAATCAGGAAGTCGACGCGGCGAACAATCACCCGCAAGTTCCTGGTTGCCAAGTCCATTCCGCGCATCAGACGCAACTGAGCACTGAGGTCGTGGCGCTTCTTTTTGAAAAAAGGTGACAGGCGAGAAATGGAAACGGCGCTATCAAGCGACATTCTCCAGTTATCCACCAACGGCTGAGTTTTGCGAACTTTCACCAAAATCTCGTCGGCCTTTTCCACGTCAACGTCGCGAAGCGCCGAACGAAGTGAATCTAGTGAATCTAAGAAAACGGTGAACAGCGCGGCCGCATCCTTGAGAGCCAACCCTTTCGGGTTTCTAGGAATAAGCACGGTAACCAAAAGCGAGGTGACCGCGGCGGTGATTCCATCGAGCGGGCGATCCCATAGGGCATCCGGTAGCGGCAAGATTTGAATGAGCATCGCCTGGATGCCAACCGTTAGAGCAAAGCTGGAGCTCTGGGTTACGAAACGAGCGGCCAGTAGGCAGATCAGCAGGGTAACCGCTAACTGCCAAAATCCCTGACCGAACCAGTTCGCCAGAAGTTCGCTACCGACCAAACCGGCCACGATTCCGACCGATGATTCAATAACGCGACGTGGTCTGGCATCTCGGGTGAAACCGAGGGTGGTGATGGTTACCGTTACCGCCAGTAGCGGGTTTGGGTGACCCAACACATAGAAAGCAAAAGAGTAGGCAGCCAAAGCCGCAACCACGATTTGGACTGCCGGTGGAATGGATTCAATTACGCGAGCCAGCGCGCTTTTGAACGTCCAGGAAATGTTCATCGCCTGGATCTAAGCAGGTTATTGCGCGGCACGGTAACGGTCTTGCCGGCAGTAGTTGGCACGATAACTTCTTGATTCGCAGTGATTGAGCCGGTTATTTCCAACACGGCATCTTCTGGAACGGTTCGCTTGATTACCGCGAGCGCAACCGCTCCCGCCTCGAAGTGCGAACCTGCGGTGGTGATGCGTCCAACTTCGGTTTCACCTAAATAAACCTTCGCGCCAATTTCCGGAAGTAGGTGGCCCGAGCCGTCTAGGTGCAGAAGCACCAGTCGACGCGGTGGGTGACCAAGATTGTGAACCTTGGCAACCGCCTCTTGCCCGCGGTAGCAGCCCTTGCTCATGTGCACTCCGGTGGCTAACCAGTCGAGCTCATGGGGAAGAGTTTTTTCGTCAACCTCTTCCATGCTCGGGCGATGAGCCATGATTCTCAAGGCCTCTAGCGCGGAAGTGCCGGCTGGAGCTAGTTGCGACTTTTCGGCAATCGACTCAACATAAGTCCAAACCTCGCCAGCCTTGGCTGCGTAGCGGTGTCCGCCAGGGTAAATTTCTGGCCAGGGATCAACCCAAACCACGTTGGCATTGGCCAGCGGTGCTCCAAATGTTGCAAAAACCTGTAATTCGTTTTCTTGCTCAATTAGCACCTTGGTGCGCAGTTTCATCTTGCTGAGGTGTTCGAAAACCAGAGCGGCTTGAGGCTCTTCAACTATGAGCCAGGTGATGCGCCCATCGTCAACCACATGCAGGTTGGCCTCGATGTGACCCTGCGGGTCGAGTAACAATGCTTCGGCGGATTCCCCTGGAAGAAGATTCACCAGGTTTTGGCTCAAGAGAGCGTGCAGCCACTTGAGCCGATCGTCACCGATAACTCGAATCACCTTTGAATCGAGTGCCACCGCGGCTTTACCGCTCAGTAAATCGCGCTGTTCAACCAGCGGATTTGAAAACGAGGCAATGGCCAACTAGCCAACCTTTTCTAATCGCCCTGAGGCGTGAGACTTGAGTTCTCCGCCGGGAAGTGCGATGTCCCAGGCCCATAGCAGCGCACCCTCAACGATTCCGTACATGCGGGTTGAGTGGCGATAGGTTTTAGCGCCTTCAAATGCCACACCCTGCGCGGAAGCAATCTCAATTCGAGCCGAACGAACCCACCCGCGATAAAGCTCAGCCACACCGCCGGGGTGAATCGTGGAAACTTCGATGTTGTAACCGCCGTGTTCGGCGCGGAATGCTTCCATTGCCTCGTAAGCCTGAATCGGGTTCTCGCCCTTACCTGGAATTAGACCGGGCCCGTAGTCGAAATCGGTGCGGGTGCGTTCCACGCGCCAGTAGCCCAGTTCGCTGGGAAGTGCGGTGCCCGATTCGTCATTGAGCTTCGCTGAAGAAATGTAAGTGAGTGAAGCCGAACCGTCGTGGGCAAATTCGATTTTCTGAGAAAACTCGTGCTCGCGGCCGTCGATGGCAATGATTCCGGTTCCCTCCCAGGAACCGACCAGGAAAGCCAGTGGGGTTAGCTCAATTGGCAAACCCTCGGGGAGTTCAAACAACTACTTCTGCCCCTTGAAGAGTTTGTAAAGAACTAAAGCTGAAACTCCAGCCATGGCGAGCGAAGCCAAAATCAAAAGACCGGTGAAAAACACTTCGAATGAAAAAGTCATAGTTTGATTTTACCTTGCCTGATTGCTTAGGTGAGCAGTAGATAGAGCGACGCGGTTGAAAGCATTAGGAACGAGCCGCCGGCCACATAGATGAGTTTCCGCACAAAACCGTCGACGTCTTCTTTGAAAAGGTGAATTAGAGAAACCACGGCGAGCGAGCCCGCCAAAATGGCGCCAGCCCAAACCAAAGCCACTTGACGATCGAGGAAGGTGATGCCAACGGTGGCGATGGCAACGACAACCCAAATGGCAATGATTTCGCTCCAGCCCTGTTTCATACCTTAAACTTACCCTTACCAACATTTGGAGAGAAATGGCCCAACTTCTAATTCTTTCGGCATTGCCGGGATCTGAAGTTCTGCCTGCCCTAAGTTTGCTCCCTCATAAGGTGCGTTACATCCCTGCAGAGCCGGCTGGAATCGTTAATGCTCCAGCGGCCGACCTCATTTTCCTAGATGCTCGCCAAGACCTCAACAACATGAAGTCGCTGGCCAAAATTCTTCAAACCACCGGGCTCAGCGCTCCCCTGATTTTGGTGCTTACCGAAGGCGGTCTGGCCGCAGTGAACGAGGAGTGGGGCGCCACCGATGTCATCCTATTCAACGCCGGCCCTGCCGAGGTAGACGCCCGAATTCGTCTTGCTCTGGCTCGCAACAAGCCGAAGTCTCTCTCAGCCCTGGTTGAGACGTCAGGAATCGTCATCGATGAGGTTACCTACTCGGCCAAGGTTCACGGCGTTCCACTCGATCTCACCTACAAAGAGTTCGAACTGCTCAAGTTTCTAACCCAGCACCCCGGTCGCGTTTTCTCCCGCGATCAGCTACTGAGTGAGGTTTGGGGCTACGACTACTTTGGTGGCACCAGAACCGTCGACGTTCACATTCGTCGTCTGCGTTTCAAACTGGGCGAACTAGAGCCGCTAATTGGCACGGTTCGCAACCGTGGTTACTCGTTTAACCCAAATAAAGACGAAGTCGAGTCGGAGTCGGTTAGTTACTAACCATTTGCTTTCCGCACACCTAAAAGTGGCAAGATTGTATGCATGTCTGAAGAAACCATGTCCATCGCGATCCCCGACATGGGTGACCTACCGGTTGACCGTTTTCTCGACCGCGAGCTAAGTTGGCTGGCGTTTAACCAGCGAGTACTGGAACTTGCCGAAGACACCACCCTGCCGCTTCTGGAGCGCGTTAATTTCGCAGGAATTTTTGGTTCTAATCTTGACGAGTTCTTTATGGTTCGCGTAGCCGGCCTAAAACGTCGAATCGCCACCGGGCTTGCAGTTCGTTCGGCATCCGGACTAGAACCATCCGAAGTTTTGGAAGCCATCAGCGAAGAGGCTCACCGACTTCAGTTGCGCCAAGCAAACCTTTTCAAAGAAGTGCTTGAGCCCGAGCTTCGAAGCAAAGGCATTGGGCTAACCACCTGGGCCGAACTAACCGAAGAGCAACAGGTGGCTCTCAAGCGTTACTTCGACAATCAAATTTTCCCTGTGCTAACGCCGCTTGCGGTTGACCCGGCTCATCCGTTCCCTTACATTTCCGGTTTGTCGCTAAACCTAGCGGTGGTGCTTAGAAACCCAGAAAACGGAACCGAGCACTTTGCCAGAGTTAAAGTTCCTCCGCTACTTCCTCGCTTCGTGAGAGTTCCAGGAAGCACCAACATCGATGCCAAGTTCCTACCACTAGAAATCGTGATTGGTCAGTTCCTGGCCAAGCTTTTCGCTGGCATGGAGATCTTGCAGCACCACACCTTCCGCGTTACTCGCAACGAAGACCTTGAAGTTGATGAAGACGAGGGCGAAAACCTTCTGGTTGCTCTCGAGAAAGAATTGCTTCGCCGTCGCTTTGGTCCACCGGTTCGCCTCGAGGTTGCCAGCGACATCAACCCTCAGGTTCTAGAGCTCTTGGTTCGCGAACTCGACATCGAAGAAGAAGATGTTTACAACCTTCCGGCCCCGCTAGACCTCACCGGATTGTTTGAAATCGCAAGTATCAAAAGAGCCGAGCTGCATTTCCCACCTCACAACGTGGTCACCAACCGCTACCTTCGAAACACCGACGAAGAAAAGGTCAGTTTCTTCCACGCGATTCGTGAACGTGAAATTTTGCTTCACCACCCCTACGAATCGTTCTCAACTAGCGTTCAAGAGTTCCTAGCTCAGGCCGCAGCCGACCCGAAGGTTTTGGCAATCAAGCAAACTCTCTATCGCACCTCGGGTGACTCCCCGATTGTCGACGCCCTGATTGTTGCGGCCGAAGCCGGCAAGCAGGTTCTGGCGCTGGTTGAAATCAAGGCTCGATTCGATGAGCAAAAC
This sequence comes from uncultured Micrococcales bacterium, assembly GCA_903824455.1. Taxonomy (GTDB): domain Bacteria; phylum Actinomycetota; class Actinomycetes; order Actinomycetales; family Microbacteriaceae; genus Rhodoluna. The sequence continues at coordinate 1,279 of CAIJWY010000093.1, read as the reverse complement.
AACATCACCTGGGCTCGCAAACTTGAGCAGGCCGGGGTTCACGTGGTCTACGGCATCGTTGGTCTCAAAACCCACTGCAAGCTTTCATTGGTGATCCGTCAAGAAGGCGAGAACCTTCGCCGTTACTGCCACATCGGCACCGGAAACTACAACCCGAAGACCGCTCGCTTCTACGAAGACTACGGTTTGCTAACCTCTCGCGAACAGGTTGGCGAAGACCTAACCCGTCTTTTCAACCAGCTTTCGGGGTTTGCTCCCGATGCCAACTTCAAGGCGCTGCTAGTTTCACCAAACGGGGTTCGCGAAGGCCTAACCGAGCGTATTGAACGCGAAGTTGAACAGCACCTTGCAGGCAAGCCGGCTGGAATTCAAATCAAGGTTAATTCCCTGGTCGACGAGCAGATTATCGACTCACTTTACAAAGCCAGTCAAGCCGGTGTTCCGATAGACATTCTGGTGCGAGGAATGTGCGCCTTGAAACCGGGTGTTCCAGACCTGTCTCACAACATTCGTGTTCGATCAGTCCTTGGTCGTTATCTCGAACACTCGAGAATCTTTTCATTCGTAAACGACGGAGACCCAGAGATTTTCATCGGTTCAGCCGACATGATGCATCGAAACCTGGACCGTCGCGTTGAAGCGCTGGTGCGAATCGCGCAACCAGACCACATCAAAGAGCTTCAAGACCTATTCACGTTGGCAATGAGCGACACCTCAGCGAGTTGGCACTTGGAGTCGAACGGCTCCTGGACCCGCCACCAGTTTGATGCCGAAGGAAAGAAACTGACCGACGTTCAAGACGAAGTCATGCGCTTCACCGCTAGCCGCAAAGCACTAACTAAGTAATGGCCGTTCACGCTGCAGGCGCCATCCTTTGGCGCATCGAAGATGAGCAACTAAAGGTTGCGGTCATTCATCGCGGCCGTTACGACGACTGGAGCTGGCCCAAGGGCAAGGTAGATGCCGGAGAATCACTTCCAGAAACCGCTGTGCGAGAGATCAGGGAAGAAACCGGCCTCAAAGTTCAGCTGGGAATTCCACTCGGAATTCAGAGATACCGCCTTGAGAACAAAAGCTGGAAAGTAGTTCACTACTGGGCCTGTGAGGTTTCCGAAAAGACTCTGGCGAACTCGAACTTCAAGCCTTCCGAAGAGGTCAGCGCGGTTCACTGGTTTAGCCCGGAAGAGGCCAGCGCAAAACTCAGCTACAAGCACGACCATGACCAACTCAAAATACTTCTGGAGCGATTTGCAGCAAAGCAGCTTCAAACCAAACCGGT
>CAIJWY010000092.1 GCA_903824455.1 uncultured Micrococcales bacterium | reverse complement strand
CGCCAAAGGTGAAATCGAAGCTACTTCAAACTGAATTAAACTGGAGGAATCATGACCGAGAAAAACAACGAAGACATAGCCAAGCTTTCCTATGAGCAGGCACGAGACGAACTCGTCAAAGTTCTGAGCGATCTTGAAGCGGGTGCCGTTTCACTGGAGCAGAGCATGACCCTCTGGGAGCGTGGCGAGGCTTTGGCGAAACACTGTAAGTCACTTCTTTCTGGAGCTAAAACCAAAATCGATGAAGCTCTGAAAGATAAATAGTTGAGCGATCAAAAAGCCAAGGAGCATCGAGCTAAGCAGACGGTAAATAACCTCCTGCTTTCGCTGCTTGCCACCGCTGGCATGGTTTTGGTGATGATCCTGATTGTTCCCCGCGACGATTCGAGCAGAATCCCGCGCATCGACTACATTGCAGTTGCCTCCCAAGCCAGCGAATCCAGCAAGCACCAGATTGTTGCACCGGTTTTACCTAAAGACTGGTGGTCTAATCAGGCCACCTGGCTAGGCAACCCGGTTGATGCCGTGCCCCGCTTCGAGGTTGGCTTTGTTGGACCAAAAAACGAATACATCGGTCTAACCCACGCTTTTGGCGTTAACGCCACCTGGCTGGCTCTAACCCTAAAAGACGTGGTCCTGGAAAAGAAAGTGGTGCACCCTGGTTCTTCCAACACGTGGAACACCTACCGGTCACCCGTGGTTCACCAGCCAGTTGAAACTCGCGACTATATTTGGGTTAGCCAGGTTGGTTCCGACGCAGTACTGCTTTACGGAACCGGCACCGAAGCTCAATTTCTAACTTTGAGCAAAAACGTAGATGCACAGTTGGAGGCAAAGTAATGGGCTATCAAAGACCTCAAACCCCGAAAGAGGCGTGGGCGGCGTTACTCGAAGGAAACCGTCACTTCGTTTCCGGTGAACCGGACCACCCTCGTCAAGACGTTGACCGCCGCGAATCGGTTGCCGAAATCCAAAGGCCATTTGCCGCTCTATTTGGTTGCGCTGATAGCCGCCTTTCAGCTGAAATAATCTTCGATGTTGGCCTAGGAGACCTTTTTGTGGTTCGCAACGCCGGTCAGGTTATCGCCGAAACGATTCTCGGCTCGCTCGAATACGCCGTTGAAGTATTGAAGGTTCCCCTGATTCTCGTTCTAGGGCACGACGAGTGCGGCGCCATTCGAGCCTCCATCAATTCACGTGAGGGAAATCTTCAAAGCCAAGGCAAATTCATTCACAACATTGTGGCCCGCATTGCACCGACCGTTACCAAGGCTTACGAATCCGGCAAAAAAGACATCGACGAAATCACCGAGCTTCACATTCACGACACCATCGATGAACTCATGAGCCGCTCTACCCTGATCGCAAAAGCGGTTAGGGAAGGTAAATTGGGTGTGGTTGGAGCTAATTACAAACTTGCTCTGGGAGAGATTCATCCTCTCGTAACACATGGCGAAATCGTCTAACTGAAAGGTTCCAAAGTGGAATACCGTATCGAACACGACACCATGGGTGAGGTCAAAGTACCGCTAAACGCCCTCTACGCCGCCCAAACCCAACGAGCAGTGGAGAACTTCCCAATCTCGGGCACCACCCTTGAGCGCGCTCATATTGCAGCACTAGCCCAGATCAAGAAGTCGGCAGCATTGGCCAACGCCAAACTCGGTGTTTTGAAACCTGAAATTGCCAAAGCCATCAGCGATGCCGCCGACGCCGTAATTGCAGGCAAGCACGATGGCGAATTCCCGGTAGACATTTTCCAAACCGGTTCGGGAACCTCTTCGAACATGAACATGAACGAAGTTTTGGCCACCCTTGCCACCAAAATTCTTGGTGACACCGTTCACCCGAACGACCACGTAAACGCATCTCAGTCGAGCAACGACGTCTTCCCAACCAGCGTTCACGTTGCCGTGACCTCAGCACTGATCCACGACCTAATCCCAAGCCTCGACCACCTGGCTAAGTCGCTGGAAGCAAAAGCAAAGCTTTGGGCAACCGTGGTTAAGGCCGGACGCACCCACCT
>CAIJWY010000091.1 GCA_903824455.1 uncultured Micrococcales bacterium | reverse complement strand
TGGTTCGAAGTTCAAGTGTTTGGCTCGATGTTGTTGGCGCGATCTCTCGTTATGAGAAAGCCACACCGGTCGACCTGGTGGAGGCAGGCGTGCAGCTGGAAGCCGCTTCTAGCAACCTCGAGACTTACCTGGAGACTTTCACGAAGCGCAATGAAAAAATCGGCTACTCGCTTCTTGAGATTTTGGAATCGTTGGCCAAACTAGCAGCAATGCCTAACCCGCCAACCACCACGGCGCGACTTTCCCTCGCGGGCTTGGAACGTTACCAAGATCGAACCGAGGCGATGACGCTGCTGGAAGCAGCTCAACAGTCTGGATTGTTCAAGCATGGGCCTGCCGACAGTGCATGGTTTGGTGCGAACTTTGAAAGTGATGAGCAGGCGCAAGAATTTGTGTCTTTGGCGAAACACATGCACGAGGTTGCTTATCCGGCACTCGAAAAAATGCTCGACGACCTTGTGGTGGCAGCAAATTTCCGCAGCGCTAAGTCGCTTACCGAACTTGGCGAGTACCTAACTCTTTGCTCTGGAATTGCAGCCAGCTTAGATCTCTTTGTTCCTGAGGTGTTCGATCGCGACGTAACCGAGTTAATTGAGGCTACCGGCCCGCGTCACTTGGGCGGCAAAATTTCCGGTTCAACCAGGCGGCGGTTGAAGAAACTCGCTAAAGAATATTTGCGAGCCGGAATGTCGGTGAATGACCTAAATCAATCCCTGAAAGACATTAAGGATCAGAGAGATAAGTGGACGGAATACAGCAATGTTCCGTCTACGCCTCAGATCATTGCAGGCTTCGGTGACGCCCAGAGTGCCTACCGCAACTTTATGAGTGACGCCGTTCGTCTAGTTCAGTATTTAGACACTGATCTTCGCGAAAAACTTTTCAACATCAGCGTTGCTGAATTTGTGTCTCGGCTCGCATCGCTTGCCAATGATCTAGGGCCGCTAGAGAACCTTTCCTCGCGCAATGCCACGCGTGCCGCTCTAAGTGCGGCCGGCCTCGAAAGCGTCTTTCGCGACTTTGCCCGCCTCCACGTTGACCAAGACCACCTGGCTGCCCAATTCGATCAGGTTTGGTGGCAGTCGGCATTCGAGGAGCTGCTCAAGCACGAGCCTGCGGTTGCCGCCTACTCGACCACGCAGATTAATGCGCTCGAGCAAAACTTCATTGAAGCCGACCGACACCATAATTCACTCGGAGTCGGAGTATTGAATGCGATGCAGGCGCACCAATGGAAAGAAAAGCGTGATGCCAACCCAGTTGAGAGCGACTCTATAAGAGAGCTATTGCGAACTAAGTCGGCGAGTTTTAAATCCATGGTTTCGGCCGCGCCTTCGCTCTCTAACTTGCTATTGGGCTCATTTGCCGCTTCGCCTTTCGAAGTGGCCAACCTGGTCAGTGACGGTTTCACGTTTGATGCTGTTCTCTTACTCGACGCGGCAGGCACCAACGTTGGTGAAAATATTTCGGCACTACAACGGGCAGAGCAGTTGATTGCTTTCGGCGACAGCGCGATAGCAGCCCCAATCGGGTTTGAAATGGAAGCCAATGAAGTGACAACGTCGTTGAATGCGGAATCGGAATCGGTTTTTGATAAAGTTGCTCGAATCTTCGGCGTTGAATCGATGCGAAAGAGTTGGCGACCAACGGGTCAAACTTTGGGCACTCTAATCAACCGAGAGTTCTATCAGAACCGAATCATCTTTGAACCAACGGCGTCTGATTACTCAGCAAAATCAAACTTCGACGTGCTCACCGTGAAAGCGGCCGAAGTGAGCTCTTCCGATTTCCTAAACGAAAGCCCAGACGCCGAGGTCTTCGACACTGTTCAAGAGGTGATCCGCCATGCACGACAACACCCGGAAGGTTCGCTAATGGTGGTCGCTGCATCGGATGTTCACGCCGAGCGAATCAGTATCGAGTTGGCATCCAAAGTTTTAGAAAACGCCGACCTGAAGCAGTTCTTCGATTCTCACGGTGACGAAAAATTTGAAGTGACCACGCTGCGAACGCTCTCACACCGGGTAGCGGATCGAGTAATCTTCTCGCCAGGTTTTGGGCCGCTGGCATCAGGCAAAGCCTCCGATAACCTGGGACAGCTCAGCGAATCGAATAGCCGAAGAACTTTTGCGAATCTATTGGTTAGCGCCAGAAAGTCTCTCCTCCTAGTCACCTCCTTATCGCAAGATTCGCTTCCCGAGGAACCGGTGGGTGCCGCAAAACTGTTTGCGAAAATGTTTAGCTATTTCGGCGTTCAAAAGCCAAGCGAAGAGACGATCGATGTTGACCCTATGCTCAACGACTTAGCTCTGCGCCTAAGAAAACTTGGTGCACATGTAACTCTTGGCTTCACCCCAAGAATTTCGATGGCTGTGTCTTATGGCGCGGCATCGGCAGTAATAATTCCTGACTGGGATTTAGTGGGGGACGATCTCAGCGAAAAGATTCGACTACGTCCGGCGCTGTTGGAGGCGATGGGCTGGATACCAATTCGCGTTCACGCCCTCGAAGTCTTCGCGGATCCGCAAACACTCGCGCTGCGTATTGGAGACAACCTCGGAATGCGAGTATCGGCTAAAGAGCAAGTACTTTTCGATGATCCTAGTTTTGAGGAAACCGATGCCGGCTGGGGCGAATCTGGTCAGACTAACGACCAACGTTTACTTGGAGACAAGCCTCCACACTGGAGTTAATCGGCTTTTGGAGCAGAACCCGAATCGTTTCGGTAAAAGCCAGGACCTTTGAAAGTAACCCCGACCTGGCCAAAAACCTTACGCAGTTCGCCTTGGCAATTTGGACACTTAACGAGGTCGGCATCTTTTAGTGCCTGCTGCACATCGAATTGGTGTTCACATTCTTTGCAAACGTAAGTGTAGGTAGGCATCCTCTAATTTTAACTTCTAAATCTGCGTTAGTTCGCTGCAAGTGCAAACTGCATCAATCGGAGCATCATGAGCATCAACTGGAATCGCTTCGAAAAACTCATCATCATGAACCAGGGCAATAACTTTCTTGGCTCGAATCTGCTCAAGTGCCCGATCGTAGAACCCCTTACCGCGCCCAAGGCGGTTGCCTGTGCTGTCTGCCGCCAGCGCGGGAACAACCATCAGGTCAACCTCCGGTAACTCGGTTGCACTGCCAACAGGTTCGCTCATGCCCAGCGGGTGAGAAACTTGTTCGCTTGTAAACAGCACCCACTCTAGGTTCTCCCCGATAACGCGTGGAACATAAAGTTCAATTCGTTCATCGAGTTGGCAGTGTTTTAGGTAAACGTTGGTGCTCGGTTCGTCACCGAACGAAATGTAGCAAGCCACCTTTTTAGCCCGCAGCTCCCAGGTGTAGTCAATTAGCAATTGGGAATGGCTGTGACCACATTGATGTCCGCGTTCGCGACCGGCCAGAATGCTCTGACGCAACACTTCCTTATTTTTGTTTACCGCGTCTTGGCTCATGCGACTAATCTTGCCATCGTGCCACAATCTTTTGCGCTAACCCACGAAGACGTAACCCTGCGTCTGGTTCGAATGCGCGACTGGAAGGCCATCGAACGCATCCAGCTCACAAATCGTGACTGGTTTCGACAGTGGGAGGCTACCAATCCCACCGGGCCTCTCAATCTAGACTTTCGCGCTTCCATTAGAGGGTTGCTTAGGCAACTAGCAGAAGAAACAGCCCTGCCTTTGGCTATTGAGTTTCGCGGTCAACTAGTTGGGCAGTTAAACGTTTCTAACATCCTGCACGGCTCGGTAGGAACTGCCTTCGTTGGCTATTGGATCTCACCCGAGTTCGCGGGACTCGGAATCACACCGGTTGCTGTCGCACTGGCCACCGATTATGCGTTCAACGTGATGGGCTTGCACCGCATCGAAATTGATATTCGTCCCGAAAACAAGTCATCACTAAAAGTTGTGCGCAAGCTCGGCTTCCGATTTGAAGGAACCAAACTTGCATTCATACACATTAATAACGCGTGGCGAGACCACCATGTTTTTGCACTAACCTTTGACGAGACCCGAGAAGGGTTGCTAAAGAAATATGTCAGTGGCGTTATTGAGCCTCCGATTTATCCTTTTGATTAAACACACCCCACCTAAATATCAAATGTTCTTCACTTCGCCCATATCGTTGATATGTGAACATCTCTTCAGGCGGTCTTGCAATCCTCGTGGTTGGAGCGCTCTGGTTTTTGGTTTTACTCCCTTCATTTATTAGAGGTGACTCGGCAAAAGAATCGGAGCTAGAACCACAACCTTCGATCAGGGATACCGTAGCCGCAAAACTGGGACCCCAGGCAGCTAGCGCGCTAAGAGCCAAGCGAACACGAAACTTCACCACCGTACTCGCGATCGTTGCCCTGCTGGTTAGCGCCCTTTCGTGGGCGGAGTTTTTCTCATCGGGTTCATCGCTGGTGCTATTGATTTTCTCCGCCGTATCGTCAATCGGTTTGGCAGGTTTGGCTCTTCGCAACCACAGAAATTTTCGCAATCTGAGTGCAGGTTCCCTGAGGCGCGACTTGCCGATGACTCTGACAAACAATAAAAGCGTTGAAGAAGCGGAATCGAAAAACGAAAATGCTTTTGAGCCAGAACTTGTTCCAAATCAAAACTTCCTTCGCACCGGGTCTATCGAAATTGTTGACCTTGCCGAAGTGATATCTATCGATGAAGTAAAAGGTAATTCCGAGATCGGTAACTTGGATGAAATTTTGCGTCGTCGACGACACTTTGGATGATTTCAAAACGTGTCGTTTCTAATCGAAAATTCCACACCTTCAGGTAACGTTTTACTTGCAAGAATCCCTATACATCGAGGAGTCATTTTGGGCATCAAAGAAAACCTAAACCGCATGCTTCAGCGCGGAGAAAAAAACGCAAAGAGTGTTGGCAAAGTTTTAGCTGCAGCTGCAGAAGACGTTGTCGAAGACGCAATTGACCTAGGTAAAGATGCGGCCAAAGATATTGGTCGCACCGCAGCTAAGGTTCAGAAGCGAGCAACCACAACCGTTAAGAAGGTTGAGCGAGCCGCTACCAAAACTGTAAAGCAGGGTGCAAGAGCTGTTTCGAAGACCGCTAAGGCTGTTGCCAAGTCGGCCCCTAGAACTGCAGCTGCCGCCGGCAAGTCGGTTGCTCGCGCTGCAACAACTGTTAGCAAGAAGGCAGACGCAATCGCAAAGCCAGCGGCTAAGAAGCCTGTTGCTAAGAAGCCTGTTGCTAAGAAGCCTGTTGCTAAGAAGCCTGTTGCTAAGAAGCCTGTTGCTAAGAAGCCTGTTG
>CAIJWY010000090.1 GCA_903824455.1 uncultured Micrococcales bacterium | reverse complement strand
TACTCCTTAGTTTTACTTAGTTCTTATGCGGTTAGGAAGTGCTCGGCGTCGAGCGCTGCCACACAGCCGGATCCGGCTGCGGTGATGGCTTGGCGGTAGGTTGGGTCGATTACGTCGCCGCAGGCAAATACGCCTGGAATGCTGGTGCGCGATGAACGTCCGTCAACCTTGATGAAGTGATCGTCAGAGAGATCTAGCTTTCCCTGAACCAGGCCAACGCGGGGGTCTGATCCGATTGCGATGAATAGGCCGGTAATTTCTAGGTCGGTTTTAGAGCCGTCGATGGTGCTTTCCAGGACAACGCCTTCAACCTTGGCCTCACCCTTAATCTCGGCAACCGCTGAGTTGTAGATGACTTCGATCTTCGGGTTCTCCAGAACGCGGTCGACCATGGTTTTCGAGGCTTTAAAGCTGTCGCGGCGGTGAATCAGGTAAACCTTCGACGCAAAACGGGTTAAGAACGTGGCTTCCTCCATAGCGGAGTCGCCTCCACCAACCACGGCAATGGTCTTTTCGCGGGAGAAGAATCCGTCGCAGGTTGCACACCAAGAAACTCCGTGACCGGAAAGCTCTTTTTCGCGAGGCAAACCGAGTTCGCGGTAGGCCGCTCCGGTTGCCAAGATCACGGAGCGCGCTTCATAGGTTTCACCGCTCCCGGTTTTCACTATTTTCACGTCGCCGTTTAGCTCAACATCAACCACGTCGTCCATGAGCACTTCGGTTCCAAAGCGCTCGGCCTGCTCTTGCATGGCATACATCAAATCTGGGCCCATCAGGCCGTTTGGGAAACCTGGAAAGTTCTCAACTTCGGTGGTTTTCATCAGTTCGCCACCCGGTTCAACCGAGGATGCGATCATGAGCGGCTTTAGGCCGGCGCGAGCGGTGTAGATAGCAGCGGTGTAGCCGGCAGGCCCTGAACCGATGATGATTACGTCGCGCATGATTGTCCTATGTTTGGTCGTGGGAGTTAACTCAAGTTTATCGGCGGAAAATTCCCTTTACCGCCGTCATTGCAGAACGCACTTCAGAGTTTTTGGCGAGCCAAAGGATGGTCACATAAACGGACGTCGCTGTGCCGCCGATTATCAAGCAGGAAATCAAGGCGTTCAGACCAGAAGCAACGGAGTATGACCCTTCCGAAACCCCGCCTAGCAAGAACAGCACGTAGTAACCGGCGGCTCCGGCCAGCACAGCAGCGCCGAGAACCTGTAAAGCGTATGAGGCTAGTTTCAGATCCTTCAGACTTCCAATTCGACGCGTCAGCAGAAGATAGGCCAGCGAACCCTGCACGATGAAGCTAACCGACATCACCAGAGAAATTGCAGCCACCAGAGCCATTGCCGGAACCAGGGCTGCACAGACGTAGGCGCCGATTATGAATATCAAGATCTGGATGCTGGTGAAGATGAACGGACTTCTGGTGTCTTCCAGAGCGTAGAAAACTCGCTGAAGCATGAAGTTCACGCTGAACGGAATGAGGCCAACCATCAGGGCGATTAACACCGTGCCCAGGGCGACCGTCGGGCGATACTCGAAAGCAAATACTCTCGCGATTGGAAAAGCGGCCACACCCATAACTGCTGTTGCAATTGCGCTAATTGCCAGAATCGAGCGAAGCGACTTTTTCAAGTCGACCTTCAGCAGGTCGAATTTCTTGGTGTGAGCATGCTCGCTCATCCGCGTGAAATAGGCAGTGGCAATCGAAACCGTGCCAACCGAGTGAGGAATCATGAAGATCAACCATGCGGTTCCGGCTACTGCCACCGAAGCAATGCCGTCGGTGAAGGTTGCGGTGGTTGCGGTTCTGGCCGCGATGGTCGTTGAGGTGATGCTGGTTTGTACCAGACCACCAATTTGGGTAATCACCAGCATCGCCAGAGTCCAACTGGCAGCCTTGAGCGCGGGGCGAAGACCGAGCCCCCGCAGTTTGAAGTTAAACGTGAAACGTAAACCGATTCGTTTCCAAAATACAAAAAGAATCAGCGCCTGAGCGACCACGCCGGCAGTCCATGGTCCTGCCAAAAGGGCAATCTGTGACTGATCCCAGTAGAGGTTAGCCCCAGGGCCGAACATGCCAACGAAAATCGCTAGTCCGATAATGGCAACGATATTGTTGAGAACCGGCGCCCACATAAACGGACCAAACGAGCTACGAGCATTGAGTACTTCTCCGAGAATAGAGTACAGACCGTAAAAGAAAAGTTGCGGCAAACACCAGTAGGCGAAGGCGGTAGCTAGGGCCAGGGTTTCTTCGGTCCAGCCGCTGGTATAGAGGCGAACCAAAAACGGCGATAGCAGAGTTGCGGCAATGGTGATTGCCGCGAAAACAGTGATGATTATGGTGAGTAGGCCGTCGATGTATCCCTTGCCGCCGTCTTTGCGCACTCTCGCCCTAACGATTTGGGGAACCAGAACCGCATTCAGCAAACCGCCCACGATGATGGCGTAAACGTTGTTTGGAAGTTGATTGGCAACACCGAAGGCGTCGGCGGCATTGGTGGTTACACCAATCGCGTAGGCCAACATCACGGTTCGAACCAAACCAAGAATGCGCGAAACCACGGTTCCGCTCGCCATGATTAGCGAAGAACGAGCAATCGTCATGCCGCTACCTTGCGACGGCGAAGCATTCGGACGGTACCAACCGCGAGAAGCAGCCCCACGACCACAATCAATGACCCAATTGCGATGGCCTCAAAGTTTCCCAGAACATTCATTTCCACGCTCGAGTTTTCTCCAATGCG
>CAIJWY010000089.1 GCA_903824455.1 uncultured Micrococcales bacterium | reverse complement strand
GCAGTATCGCCGGCCTTCTAGGAGCCTCTCCTGGCGCTTCAACGGGTGCTCACATCATGCTCGAAGTGTTGAAGAAGGGGTTCCCCACTGAATTCAAGACTTGGGAGAAATCACTCAAGAATATGATTCCTTCGTTTGGCAACAATTTGAACCAGGACGCTAAAGCGGCGAAGATATCACTCGCAGCCACCGCAAAGACACTGAAGCTTAAATCATAGAAAGAACACCAAACAAATTCGGTCGTTGTACACATGTAAAGACGGAGACCGAAGCGTGACGCCCTAAACAGTCAGTACTCTTTTGCTAGATTTTTTCACCGCAATTAGAACAAAACTTCATGATTGCATCAAGTTTTGAACCGCAACTAGAACAAAATGACTTTGAAGCTTGTGTGGGTTGAGTGACGTCTACAGACGTTTTTGGGGTGCCTGCAGCGCTCTTAGTAGCTGTAGCAGTTGAGATTGGCAAGATCGAAGAAACTGCCACTTCAAGTATGTCCAACACTGCCTTTTCGTATTTTTCAGTCATACCGGCCTTCGATCCAAAGCCCAAGTCATCAAATGCGGAAAAGTCAACTTGATTTATGTCACCGGTCGAGGTAAATTCAACCGAAATCTTGACGGGAAAATCTTTAATTCCCACGAGCATCCCGCCTATAGTGCGAAGCTTCAGTTGAGATCCCCTTTTAGCTTCAAGGCTTGTTTCGGATTGCACGTCAATCTTGCAAGAGTCCTCTTTTAGAGCAGCAACTACTAAATCCTTAGCCAGCTCAATGTTTGAAACCTGAACAACTTTGTGTGCTTCAATTTTCATTTGATTTCCCCTAAATATTGTTTCTGATGACACATACGATACATCAGATTAATCTCTGCCAGAAACTTCCTGCCTCGTGCCATAATCGTGCAATGGTTTTCTTTATATTCTTCATAGCTAACTTAGTTCTTTGCTTCGTAGTAGCAAACGTAGCCAAACAAAAGAATCGAAGCGCTGTTGGCTTTTTCCTTTTATCTTTTTTCTTTAGCTTCTTGGTCGGAATTCTCGTGATCGCTGCGCTTCCCATTAAGGCGCACACGGCCAGAATAGAACGTGGGATTTCTGTCGGTAAGTTATCTGGAGAAACCTGTTCAAATTGCGGCGCACCAATTTTGGCAGACGCACTTATCTGTAAAACTTGCAAGGCGCACACCGGAACGCCAAAGGCTGTTGAGGACATCAAAAATACTGTGGAAGGTTCCTTCCAACAAGCCCTAGCTGACTCGATGAAAAAGAAAAAGCGCTAAGGAGAAATAGCGGATCGAATAGCTAATTCGAACTCCAAATAACTTATTCTCGCCTAGAGATAGAAGCTTGAAGATTGGTTCTAAATCTGTGCGGAGATGCAGGCCTGTTAATTCTGTGTGTCCACGTGGTGGCCACGACCGACGCAGGAAACAAGAAAACCCCTGTAAACACAAGGGTTTTGTCGTGGTCGTAGCTGGGTTCGAACCAGCGACCCCTTCCATGTCAAGGAAGTGCGCTACCACTGCGCCATACGACCGGGTCTTTATCTCTTTGAGGTGGAGACGGGATTTGAACCCGTGGTTTTACAGCTTTGCAGGCTGCTGCTTTGGGCCGCTCAGCCACTCCACCGTGTTACAGCAGCTGCTGTGAGCGGATGACGAGATTCGAACTCGCGACCCCAACCTTGGCAAGGTTGTGCTCTACCACTGAGCCACATCCGCATGTTGCAATGCATCACAACTTGAAAATGCTAACCCATGAACGGGGGTTTTGCAAACACCGAGGAGGGGCCTAGTTGGATCTAGCCCAACGTGGATCTGACTTTGAATAGGCGGATTCACCGTGCATAACAAGGTCGACTCCGGCGATTTCGTCGGTGCTTTTAACGCGGAATCCGATCGTTTTTTGAATGAGCCAACCCAGGATATAGCTGGCGATGAAGGCATAGAGGCCAACTACCACAACACCTATCGCCTGTTTGCCAAGTTGAGTTGCGCTGCCGGTTTGGAGAAGGCCGACGCCGACTCCCCCAATCTGGCCAACTAGACCAATGAAGAGGGTTCCGATGATTCCGCCAACCAGGTGGATACCGACCACGTCGAGAGAGTCGTCGTAGCCGAGGAAGAACTTCCATTCGACCGCGGAGCCGCAGATAACTCCAACGATGAGACCGAGGACGAGCGACCAGATTGGGCTTAGGAAGCCGCAGGACGGCGTGATGGCAACCATTCCAGAAACTGCTCCAGACGCGGCACCAACAGCGGTTGGCTTGCCATGAGCGAGCTTTTCATAGGACGCCCAGGCGATTAGGCCACCAACGCCGGCGGCTAGAGTGTTGACGAAGGCTAGAGAGGCTGTGCCATCGGCTACTAGCTCACTGCCAGCATTGAAGCCGAACCAACCGAACCAGAGGATTCCGGCGCCGATTAGGGTAAGTGGCACGTTGTGAGGGGCATGCATGCCCTTGCGGAAGCCGAAGCGCTTACCAAGCACCAGGGCTAGAGCTAGCGCCGACGCTCCGGAGGCTATCTCCACCACTGTTCCACCGGCAAAGTCGAGCAAGCCGACATCTTTGACCAGCCAGCCGCCGTCGACGACGACGCCATCTTTGGCAGTGAAATTGAAGACCCAACTGGCGACTGGAAAGTAGACCAGCGTTGCCCAAAGGCCGGCAAAGACCATCCAGGAACCAAACTTGGCTCGGTCGGCAATGGCACCGCTGATCAGTGCCACGGTGATGATTGCGAAAGTTCCTTGGAAGCCGGCAAAGGCTAGTTGGGAGCCGTCGGAGTTGGCTGGGTCGCTGACCAAACCGGCTAGACCGATTTGATTCAAATCGATTCCGATGATTCCGTCGAAGCCAACAAAATTGCCTGTTCCGGCATTTGAGAAAGAAACGGCGTAACCGTAGATCATCCAGAGGATGCTGATTAGACCGATAGAGCCGAAGCTCATCATCATCATTGAGACCACCGACGAGGCTCTCACCAAACCACCATAGAAAAAGGCAAGTCCAGGAGTCATGAACAGAACCAGTGCTCCGCAAAAAATGAGGAACATAGTTGAATCGCTCAAAGTCTCTCTCCCTTCTCACGCCAAAAGGAGGGGTCTTCTACGACCCCTCCAAATGGAGTGAACTATTTAGATATTATCCGCGGTCGGCGCCGAACGCGTAGGCTTC
>CAIJWY010000088.1 GCA_903824455.1 uncultured Micrococcales bacterium | reverse complement strand
GCTCTAAGCCGCCTAGCCAGGGGTGAAACTTCAGTCGCCAATTGCCCGCCCGCGGTTGATGCGGTTTGGAACCTCTGTGAGCAGTGGGAGAAAACCACCGGTGGCTATTTCAGCGCGTTCACGCTTGAGCGAACCTTTGACCCGTCCGGTTTGGTGAAGACCTGGGCTGCGCAGCAGGCAATTGACGTTTTGCTGAGCGCCGGGGTTACCCAATTTAGCCTGAACAGCGGTGGCGATATTTGGCTGAGTGATTACTTGACCGCCGAAGAGGACTGGAAAATCGGAATTTCCAAACCGGTAACCATTGCAGCGAATGAAGCTGGGGTGCTTACCGTGGTGAACCTGCGAAACACACCTTTTCGTGCTGTGGCAACCAGTGGCAGCGCCGAGCGAGGAACGCACATTTGGGACCCGAGTTCTGGAGCGATGGCACAAAGCGATCTGGTGCAGGTTACCGTTTTAGCCGCAGACCTAGTGACCGCCGACGTTTGGGCAACCGCCGCCTTTGCCGAAGGTGCGAATGCCATCGATCGCATTTCGAAGCAAGACGGCGTTGAAGCCCTTTTTGTCTTCAGCGATGGTCGGATCGACGGAACCGATGGTTTCGCCGAGGTGCTAAAAAACTCGATTTAGTCCCAGGTGCTGGGGGCTGGTTCTTTACCTTTTGGTAGGGCGGCATCGGCGTTCCACCTAACCACCCACGCTGGGATTGTTGGAACTTTGCCCGGCCAACCACCGGCGGCATCGATGACTTCCCGAGGTGTCAGAATGCCTCTCGGGTTTTTTAGCCAACGCATCTTCACGATGGCCTTGGTGTAGATCTCCCCCTTTCTCACAAAGCGCTGCTCCACGAAAAATGCCTGGTCGTCCCAGCCCAAAATGCTCGATTCAACCGTGAAGGTTTTCCAAAGTTCTAGCGACTTGCGATAGGTGATACTTACCGCCACCACCACCGGATACCAGCGAAGTTTCTTATACAGACTCCAACGACCGGTGCGAAGCAGGTGATCGAAACGACCTAGATCCATGATCGACAGGTAGACGCCGTTGTTCATGTGCATGAAGGCATCTAGATCGGTCGGCCAGACTCTGAAGTTTCTTCGGCCAACTTCAACTATGGAAAGCTTCGACTTCAGACGCCAACCACCAAAGGCCCAAATCATTCGCAACCAGAGTTTCACCAGATGCTCACTCGCGACTCTGGAGCCAACCAGGCTTGGTCGTTCTCGCTAACGTCGAACGCTTCATAGAAGGCGTCGATGTTCCGCACAATCTGGTTGCAGCGGAACTCGGCTGGTGAATGTGGGTCGGTGGCCAAGCGCTGGATCATGATCTCGTCGCGACCCTTGGTGCGCCAAGCCTGGCCCCAGGAAAGGAACAGACGTTGAGCGCCGGTAAGGCCATCGATGATCGGTGCTTCCGCGCCACCCAAAGACATGAAGTAGGCCTTATAGGCGATAGCCAAACCACCGAGGTCACCAATGTTTTCGCCGATGGTGAAGGCGCCATTAACTCGGTGCTCATCGGAAAGTTGAGCCGGTGAAAGTTGGTCGTACTGGTAAATCAGTTCCTTGGTCAGTTTCTCGAAAGCCTCGCGGTCTTGATCGGTCCACCACGACGACAATGCTCCGTCGCCGTCGTATTTAGAACCCTGGTCGTCGAAGCCGTGACCGATTTCATGACCGATAACAGCGCCGATGGCTCCGAAGTTCACAGCCGCATCAGACTCTGCTGAGAAAAACGGTGG
The DNA here is from genome assembly GCA_903824455.1 of uncultured Micrococcales bacterium. GTDB lineage: Bacteria > Actinomycetota > Actinomycetes > Actinomycetales > Microbacteriaceae > Rhodoluna. Next base: position 382 of record CAIJWY010000088.1, on the reverse strand, counting down.
TTGCAAAATGGCGGCTGGGAAAACAATCTCGTTGAAGCCGGGGTTGTAATAAGCGTTTACCGTTTGAGGAGTCATAAACCACTCTTCGCGATCTAGCGGTGAGCCAATCTTGGCGATCTCTTTGTTGGTCTCCCAGCTCGAAGCACGGCGAACGTTGCCAACCAAATCGTCTTTGCGAATAACCAGCGACGAGTAGTCTTTCCACTTGCTCGGGTAACCAATCTTCGGAGTGAATTTGTCGAGTTTCACCAACGCCTTCTTCTTGGTGGCGTCGGTCATCCAAGTTAGTTCCTTGATGCTCGCGCGGTAAGCCTCAACTAACCACGAAACCAATTCATCCATCTGCTCTTTGGCTGCCGGTGGGAAGTGCTTGGCAACATAG
>CAIJWY010000087.1 GCA_903824455.1 uncultured Micrococcales bacterium | reverse complement strand
CCATCATCCTGGTTACTTTTCTTTCGCTAAGTTTTGTTGGAACCGCAGCATTACTGCAGCTCCAAATCGGCCAGATGAAGAACTACTGGTATGAAAGAGCGCAGGTTGCCGTTTATCTGTGTTCCGAGTACTCACCCGCCGAAGCTTGCCCCCAGGGTGAGGCATCAGCCGATGTGAAGAGCGCCATCGAAGCCAAGCTCAAGGACAGCACTTTGTCGCCATACGTTGACAAGTACTACTTCTTAAATCACGACGAGGCTTTGAAGCAGTTCCAGGAAGAATTCAAAGACAACACCATTACCAACTACGTAACCGCCGATCAGTTGAATGAAACGTTTTGGGTGAAGCTAAAAAACCCATCTGATGGCGCAATCATTACCCAGAGTTTCACCGGTGTCGCTGGCGTTGAAGAGGTTCGCGATCAGCGGTCCTATCTTGATCAAATCTTCAGCATCTTGAACACCGCCAGCCTTGCAGCCATTGGAATTGCAGTGGTGATGCTCTTCTCATCTATCCTGCTGATCTCCACAACTATTCGACAGTCGGCTTTTTCTCGTCGACGGGAAATCGGAATCATGCGTTTGGTCGGTGCCTCCAATTTCTATATCCAACTCCCATTCATCATCGAGGGAGTGGCGGCTGCGGCAATCGGTTCGATTCTGGCCGGAGGAACCGTGATCGCAATCGTGCAGTTCTTCGTTCAGGGATATCTGGCTCAAAGCCTTCCGTTCACCAACTTCGTAAGCCTCGGAACGGCATTTTCGCTTGTGCCATTGATCTTTGGTCTTGGTGTGCTGCTAGCTGCAATCGCCTCAATTGTGGCAATCAGGCGCTATCTTCGCGCCTAGTATTTCACCAATGCAGGTTGGTAAACTGATTGGCTGACCGCTTGGTCAGTAAAGAAATTGGAGAAGATCGTGCCCAGGGAAAAAGGCGAAAAGCTGGTTGCCAGCAATCGCAAAGCCCGTCACGACTATCACATTGAAGATACCTTTGAGGCCGGCATGGTTCTCTCGGGAACCGAGGTGAAGTCGTTGCGGGCCGGTCACGCGTCCCTGGTAGATGGCTACGCATCAATCGACAACGGCGAAGCCTGGCTCGAGAACGTTCACATCCCCGAGTACACGCAAGGAACTTGGAACAACCACTCTTCGCGCCGCAAGCGCAAACTTTTGCTCAATCGCGCCGAGATTTACAAGCTTCTCCAGAAGACCAAAGAGTCTGGCTACACCATCATTCCACTGAAGATCTATTTCAAAGACGGACGTGCGAAGGTCGAAATCGCGCTGGCTCGCGGTAAGAAAGATTACGACAAACGTCACGCCCTGAAGGAAGCTCAAGACAAGCGAGAGGCCGCCAGGGCCATGTCATCAAAGGGTAAAGACTGGTAATTCGGAATAAAAAAGTCACTCTTATCAGTTACTATAAGAGTCCTGAGTAATCAGGATTTTGAAAACTACATATGGGGATGATCGGTTTCGACAGTGCTTTTGAGCCTGAATGAAGCGGGTCGAGGATGCAGAGTTATCTCGTAAACGCTCTTTGCAAACTATAGGTGCTAAAACTAATCGCACCGACTTCGCCCTAGCTGCCTAGAGCAACTAGCCTGAAGTCCGTCAGTCCGGAGTTGATCTCGTTCCGGGTCCTGGCGTTATTTAGAGATCTTGCTGCTTAGTTACGCCTTAGGGCTTCGCGGGACTTTCACTCAGGCTGGGTTTGTTGGTCGACTTGTTTCAGGGTATGACCAGGACCGAGTAAAGCGATACTGAAACTACACCCGTAGAAGAATCAGAATCTTTGTTCTGGACGGGGGTTCAATTCCCCCCATCTCCACAGATATCCCATATGAAAGAAGCCCCCTAGCGATAGGGGGCTTTTCTTTTACCGGCTTAGGTCTCGGTAGAAGTTTTGGTGGGACCTAACGGACAGTAGAAAAATCATGCGAATAGCGTCATTGACGTCATAGGCGAGAAGGTATAGTCGCCCCTTGAATGCGAATTTATGAACGGATAAACCGGTGAGGTCATATCCTTTTGGTTCGCCGATATTCGGGTTTTTCTGGATTTCTTCCAGGGCGTCGTCCACCAGTATCTGGATTGGCCTATCGAGCCTTTTGTAGTCCTTTTTGAACTTCTTGGTTTGGCTGATCGTCCAATTCATTCTTCAGTGCGACCTAGGGGAACGAAAGGTTCCAGGTTTTCTCTGGGTTCTGCCATTGCAATTAGGAGATCCGCAATGAAGTCACCCGGGAGATCTGGGTTCTCAATCGCAGTGCGCCCAACTTTCGCCCAAAACTCAATTTGCGCCTGAAGGGTTCGGTGTTCAGAAGCGGCCGCTGCGCGAGCTTCATTCACTAATTCTTCATTCAGACGCACGGATACGGTTGCCATGGGTAAACTCCTATCATTTACCACAAATGTAGCAGCACCGTCATCCTTTGTAAATAGTGTCATTGGTCAAGGTTAGGTAACAAAATCAGGACCGTCTGGGCCATCAGCGAGGATGTGGATAAGTCGGCTTTTAGGTAGCATTTGGTTATGACTACTCTTTCGGGCCGCGATAAGTCGGCACTTTTGGTGATTGACGTTCAGAACGGTGTGGTTGAGGGGGCTTTCAACTTAAAGGCGGTTCTCGAGAACATCAATTCGGCGATCGCCAAGGCTCGAGCGGCTGGCGTGCCAGTGATTTGGGTTCAACACTCTGATGAGGAGCTCGTGATTGATTCCCAGCGCTGGCAGATTGTGCCCGAGTTGACTCCCGAGGCAGGGGAGCCGATGGTTCGCAAGGTTCATCGAAGTTCGTTTGAGGCCACTGACCTTGAGTCGATTTTGGCCGGGCTAAATGTTGGCCATGTTTTCATCGCAGGCATGCAGACCGACAACTGTGTTCGTCACACCACCCATGCGGCT
>CAIJWY010000086.1 GCA_903824455.1 uncultured Micrococcales bacterium | reverse complement strand
GGTCTTGCCTCCGAGGGACACAACCACATGCTTCAGCTTGGCGTTGCGCCCTAGCTTGGCGAAGTGAGATGAAGTAAACACAGCAGTATCGTTCAGGTTCTGCACCGAAACCACGTTGATGTCTGCTTCTTCGTGAATCAAGATTTCGACTATTTGCGCAAGGCTGCCTGAACCGGTGTGGTTCAAAACCAGAGTTCCTCGGCTAAACGGCTTCGCCTCAATGAAAAGTGAGATCGCCTGTCTTTCGCCCGAAACATCAAGGTCTAACACGTGGGTTCCCATTTCACCCTCAAAAGTGAAGGTGCGAACATCAGTGGTCGCTTGCCAAACGTTTGCGGCAACCAAATCTTCGGGGAGTCCTACACTCCCCCGGATTGAGTCGGCAACTGCAACCTGCCCAGTTTTAGCGCCCTTGACGCCTCCTGAAAATGGCGTCAATGCGCCTTCGAGTCCGCCTAAACGATCAACGTGCAAATAGCGCCATTGCTCATCGCGAATTGTTATTGCTGCAAAATCGCTAGGATTTGTGGATCTCGGTCGCTCGGATCTAATTTGGAGCGGAATACCTGCCCCGTGACTGTGGTCCTTCACTAACCGACGGCCCCTTCCATCTGCATTTCGATTAGCTTGTTCAATTCGAGTGCATACTCCATCGGCAATTCTTTCGCGATTGGTTCGATGAAACCGCGAACAATCATGGCCATGGCCTCGTCTTCGGGAAGCCCGCGCGACTGTAGGTAGAACAGCTGCTCATCGCTAACCCTCGAGACCGTTGCTTCATGTCCCATGGTCACGTTATCTTCGCGAACATCTACCGACGGATATGTGTCAGAACGACTGATCGTGTCTACTAGCAGTGCGTCGCAACGCACTGTATTTGCAGAGTTGTACGCACCTGGATGAACTCGAATTTCTCCTCGATAAGAGGTGCGACCGCCGCCACGTGCAATCGATTTAGAAATAATCGAAGAAGATGTATTTGGAGCTAGGTGAATCATCTTTGCGCCCGCATCTTGGTGCTGACCCGGTCCGGCAAAAGCCACCGAAAGAGTTTCTCCCTTGGCGTGCTCGCCGGCAAGGATAACCGCTGGATACTTCATGGTGACTTTTGAGCCGATGTTTCCATCGACCCATTCCATGGTCGCGCCAGCTTCGGCAACTGCACGCTTGGTTACCAAGTTATACACATTGGTCGACCAGTTTTGAATCGTGGTGTAACGAACACGAGCGTTCTTCTTGACGATGATCTCGACGACCGCCGAGTGCAACGAGTCGCTCTGATAGATCGGCGCGGTACAGCCTTCGATGTAGTGAACGTATGAGCCCTCATCGGCAATGATCAGCGTTCTCTCGAACTGACCCATGTTTTCGGTGTTGATTCGGAAATAGGCCTGCAGAGGAATTTCAACCCGAACACCTTTTGGAACATAAACGAAAGAGCCACCGGACCACACCGAGGTGTTTAGAGCAGCAAACTTGTTGTCACCGGCAGGAATTACGGTACCGAAGTATTCCTTGAACAGCTCCGGGTGCTCTTTAAGTGCTGTGTCGGTGTCGAGGAAGATAACTCCCTGAGCCTCTAACTCTTCGTGGATCTGGTGATAAACGACCTCGGACTCGTACTGAGCGGCTACACCAGCTACCAAGCGGCTACGTTCCGCCTCAGGGATACCCAAGCGCTCGTAAGTGTTTTTGATGTCTTCAGGTAGGTCTTCCCAAGACTGAGCTTGTTTTTCGGTTGATCGAACGAAGTATTTGATGTTGTCGAAGTCGATACCGGAAAGATCGGCGCCCCAGGTTGGCATTGGCTTTCTATTGAAGTAATCGAAGCCCTTTAGTCGCATCTCTAACATCCACGCTGGCTCGCTCTTTTTGCCGCTAATGTCGCGAACGACCTCGTCGCTGATTCCTCGCTTGGCAGTTTCGCCAGCCGTGTCCTTGTCGGACCAACCAAACTCGTAGTTACCTAGGCTGTCTAACTCTGGTCGCTCGATGATGTTTTCGGACATTATTTAAAACCCTTCGTCGAGAACTGGAAACTTATTTGCAGGTGAAAAAATTCCCGAATCGCAGTCGTTGGTAAGCCATGTGTAAGACTTGTATTCGTTCGGGTGCATTTATTCAATTCTACTTGGACGAGGACTCTAGGTAAAGGAACAGATAGGCATGCGGCGCATTTTCAGTGAACAAAAACTGCGCTTTTTGGTCTGGGCTTCCCTTATCTCTCAGATTTTGATTGTGGTTACCGGCGCTGCTGTTCGCCTAACCGGTTCTGGGCTGGGCTGCCCTACCTGGCCAAGCTGCACAGCCGATTCCCTAGTAAACGTCCCAGAAATGGGCATCCACGGTGTAATTGAATTCGCTAATCGCCTGCTCACTTTTGTTTTGCTGCTAATTGCAGCTCTAACACTGGTGCTGGCGATAAAGCTGAACAACCGTCGCAAAATACGACTCACTGCGGTTGCTCTAGTTTTTGGTATCTTCCTCCAGTCAGTGGTTGGCGGGATATCGGTACTCATGCAGCTGAATCCATGGGTAGTTGGTTTGCACTTCGTGATCAGCGCCGCAATGATTGCAATTGCAAGCGTTCAGCTTTGGCGTACCTATTCACCAGTGGTAACGCCTCATACGCGAATGGAATTCACTCTGAGCCGCCTTATTGCTGTGGTTGGTTCCATAGCGGTACTAATCGGTGTGGTAGTTACTGGCAGCGGGCCCCACGCTGGTGACGCTGCGACTCCAAGAAACGGCTTGGATACAACGCTGTGGCAACATTTCCATTCCTACCCCGCCTATATCGTGCTAGCTCTGGCCTTAGTTCAACTCTTTTTGGTGCGAAGAAGAGATGTCGACGGCTATGCGAGCAGGATTACCTTTTGGTCTGTCGTTTGCCTGGTCGCTCAGGCCGTGATCGGGGTTGCCCAAGCTAGATTGGGATTACCAGTTCAGTTGGTGATTATTCACGTCACCCTCGCCTCAGCCTTTATTTCACTCCTCGCTTTCCAAGTTCTTGTTTATAAGAGCGGCAAAAATGGCTAATGTTTTTTGGTTCCGCAGGGATCTCCGGTTAGCCGACCACCCGGCGCTAAACGCGGCCTTAGAGAGCAGCGACAAGGTCTATCTCATAGCAACGGCTGATGTTCTCGGCTCTAAGTTCTCCGAGCTAAGCGATTTGCGTAAGAATTCCTTGAGGGCTTCCTGGAACGCACTTTCGGGTTCGCTAGGGGGCAAGCTCACCGTAGTTGAATCCCCCAGCCAATTGGTGAAAATGGCCGGTGAACTTAGGGTCTCCAAGGTTTTTGCTTCAAAAGTATTTGACACGATGGGTGTTCGGGAGCTTGAAGCGATCGGCAAAGACCTTAGAGCATCTGGTATCGAGTTAGTAACCGCTGGCGGGAACTACGCCGTTGAACCTGGGCTGGTTCGAAAGGGAGATGGCACTCCATACCGCGTGTACACGCCATTTTTCAACGAATGGTTCAAGATCGACCCAGGTATCCCGGTGCAGCCGTTATCCCAGGTGGTTGTAGCCGATGCCCTGCCTAGCGCATGGGACCCTAAAGTCGAGCTGGGAAGCGACATTAGAGCCGGCGAGAGTTTTGCTCTTGAAACACTGCAGAAGTTTCTAGACCATCGAGTGCACGAATATAGCGAAATGCGCAATCGACCCGATGTCGGCGGAACGTCGCACCTTTCCCACGCCCTGAGTCATGGCGAGATACACCCACGCACAATCCTGGCCGAGATACCCAATGGCCTTGGAGGTGATGTTTTCAGAAAAGAAATCGCTTGGAGAGAGTTTTACGCCGATGTGCTTTGGCACAACCCTCAATCCCACAACGATTATCTAGATGCGAAATACTCTCACATGCAATACAACTTTGATGAGGATGTGCTGGCGCTTTGGCAAAAGGGACTTACCGGCTATCCAATGGTCGACGCTGGCTTACGACAATTGCGCACAACCGGCTGGATGCACAACCGCGTGAGAATGATTGTCGCTTCGTTCTTAGTTAAAGACCTTCACTTTGAATGGCAGCACGGTGCCAAGTGGTTTGAAGAGAACCTAACCGATTTTGACCCTGCCTCAAACAGCCATGGCTGGCAGTGGACAGCGGGTTGTGGAACTGACGCCTCGCCCTACTATCGAGTTTTCAACCCCGTTATGCAAGGCCTCAAGTTTGACCCAAATGGCGATTACGTTCGCAAATTCATCCCAGAGCTTCGTCACCTAGAAGGTGCTGCGGCTCACG
>CAIJWY010000085.1 GCA_903824455.1 uncultured Micrococcales bacterium | reverse complement strand
TGGCGACGTGACTATCCTTTACCGGGTTCGCGATGAAGACGATGCCGCTCTACTAAGTGAGCTGCAGCAAGTTGCCCGCCACCGCGGATTCCACCTGCACGTTTTGGCAGGTCGTCGGGGGGCCGCAACCTCCTGGTTGCCAGGTCACCTAAACTCGCTGCCAGATCAGGCGCGACTAATTGAAATGGCGCCATTCGTATCGGAATCAGACGTCTACATCTGCGGCCCGACCGCCTGGACCAAATCGGTTGAAAAGACTCTGGCTCGAGTTGGCACTCCGTCCAACCAAATACATGCAGAGGAGTTTGCCTGGTGAGAAGTGCAACTAAAACATTCGTAGGCCTTGCAGGCCTTGGCATCATCATTGCAAGCGCTAAGGCTGGAATGCCTCTCCCCGACGCCGCCTCGGTGATTACCGAAAACGCTAGCTCAAACAGTGCCAGCCCGACCCCAACCCCAACGGCCACGGCGACGCCAACGCCGACCCCTAAACCAACAGCAACCACCAAGCCAAGCAAAACTAAACCAACCAAGACGAAGCCAAAGCCAACTGCCACGGCGACGCCAACGCCAACTCCGCCCCCGGTGACCTCGGCCGCCGTGACTAAAACCGGAGGCGCTATAAATTATGCTTTTGGAACGATGCAGGTGAAGGTGACTAAGACCGGAACCAAGATAACTGATGTCACGTACATCCAGTCGTCCTACACCCGGGTGCCCGGTGGCACCCTTACCTATCTGGTCGATGCATCGATTCTGGCCAACGGCAATAACTTCAACAAGGTAAGCCGCGCTACCTACACCACGAACGCTTACAAACAGGCCCTGGAGAGTGCTCTTGCAAAGTTCTAACCTCTACACTTTCCAGAAACCTACAGAAGGTAAGCGACGCTATCGAGCGTCGACCATTGTTCTTACCTTGCTCTCCCTGATTGGGGCGGTTGGAATCGACCTTTGGTTGAATCCAGATGCACTAACCATGTTTTCTGGAACTCCCGCGCCAATCACGGTTGGAGGAGTTAGCTCGGCGACAGGCGACACCGTTGAATCTGGTTATGGACCGGTTCAGGTTAAGGTCACCAAGGAAAAGGGAGCCATTACCTCGATCGACCTGGTTCAAGCAAAGTCAACCGGTGGGCGCGAAGCCGCTTTCCCGATTCTGGTTAAGGCAGCCATTACTGCCAATGGATCAAATTTTGGAAATGTGAGTGGTGCCACCTACTCCACCGCCGCCTTCAAGAAGTCGCTTGATTCGGCTCTGGCGAAAATCAAGTAATGAGCGCTTTCGAACACCTAGAAGAATGCATGGGAACGGTATTCGTTTTTCAGGGCCATTCCGAACTTCCTTCCGGCGAACTTAACAAGTGCATCGAGGATGCCTGTGCAAAGCTTCATGAAGCCGACGAAATCTTTTCGCTCTACAAACCGGAATCGGCTCTAAGCCGCCTGGCCAGGGGTGAAACTTCTGTGGCGAATTGCCCGCCCGCGGTCGATGCGGTTTGGAACCTCTGTGAGCAATGGGAGAAAACCACCGGTGGCTATTTCAGCGCGTTCACGCTTGAGCGAACCTTTGACCCGTCCGGTTTGGTGAAGACTTGGGCTGCGCAGCAGGCGATAGACGTTTTATTGAACGCCGGGGTTACTCAATTCAGCTTGAACAGCGGTGGCGATATTTGGCTGAGTGATCAACTCAGCGGTGACGACGAGTGGAAGGTTGGCATCGCCAAACCGGTAACAATTGCAGCGGATGAAGCTGGCGTTCTTACCGTGGTGAACCTGCAAAACACACCTTTTCGTGCGGTGGCAACCAGTGGCAGCGCCGAACGAGGGGCACACATTTGGAACCCGAGTTCGGGTGCTATGGCGCAAAGCGATTTGGTGCAGGTTACCGTTTTAGCCGCAGACCTAGTGACCGCCGACGTTTGGGCAACAGCCGCCTTTGCCGAAGGACCAAACGCTCTGGCTCGAATTGCCAAACAACCTGACGTAGAGGCTCTTTTTGTGTTTCAAGATGGAAGAATCGACGGAACCGAAGGTTTTGCCGAAGTTCTTAGAGGTTCGCTCTAACTCCAAATGTTTGGAGCCGGCTCCTTGCCTTTTGGCAATGCGGCATCGCTATTCCACCGAACCACCCACGCCGGAATTGTTGGAACTTTGCCAGGCCAACCACCGGCGGCATCGATGACTTCCTGAGGTGTCAGAATGCCCCTCGGGTTTTTTAGCCAACGCATCTTCACGATGGCCTTGGTGTAGATCTCACCATTTCTCACAAAGCGCTGCTCCACGAAAAATGCTTGGTCGTCCCAGCCCAAAATGCTCGATTCAACCGTGAAAGTTTTCCAAAGTTCTAGCGACTTGCGATATGTGATACTTACCGCCACCACCACCGGATACCAGCGAAGTTTCTTATACAGACTCCAACGAC
>CAIJWY010000084.1 GCA_903824455.1 uncultured Micrococcales bacterium | reverse complement strand
GCCGTTTTGGTGGCAGTACTGAACCACCTTGTTCACCGCAGCCGAGTTAGGGTTCTTGGTTCCCGGCTCAACTAGTTCGATGGCTAGCATCGCACCGCGTCCGCGAACGTCGCCGATTACCGGGTGACGCTGCTGAAGTTCTAGAAGCCTAGGAAGCATGAAGCCTTCGATTTGCATGGCTCGTTCGAAAACCTTGCCATCTTCTAGCTGTTCTAGAACTGCGATGGCTGCGGCTGCGGCAACCGGGTTACCACCGTAGGTGCCACCGATACCGCCAACGTGAGAAGAGTCCATAACATCGGCGCGGCCGGTTACTGCCGAGATCGGCATACCTCCGGCAATACCCTTGGCGATGGTTACTAGGTCTGGCTCAAAGCCTGGCTCGTAGAAGCTGGCAAACCAGCGACCGGTTCGAGCAATACCAGCCTGAACTTCATCGGCCACGATCAGCACATTGTTGGCGCGAGCCCAGTTCTGGAGGCCAAGCAGGAAGCCTGGTGCTGGCACGATGAAGCCACCCTCACCCTGAATTGGTTCGATAACGATGGCTGCTAGGTCTTCTGCTCCAACACGCTTTTCGATGTAGGTGATGGCGCGGTTGGCAGCTTCCTGACCCGTCATTCCCTCAGGGTCGCGGTATGGGTAAGACATTGGCACGTGGTGAACGCCGCCTGCTAGCGGGCCGAAACCAGCGTTGTAAGGCATGGCCTTGAAGTTCATAGCCATGGTTAGGTTGGTGCGGCCGTGGTAACCGTGGTCGAAGACCACAATCTCAGTCTTGCGAGTGAACTTGCGGGCCAGCTTGACCGCGTTTTCAACCGCTTCGGCACCTGAGTTGAACAGAGCCGACTTCTTGGCGAAGTTGCCAGGGGTGTGCTTGTTTAGCAGTTCACAAACGCGAACGTAAGGCTCGTAGGGGGTCACGGTGAAGAGCGTGTGGGTAAGTTTTGCAACCTGCTCCTGCACGGCTTTCACAACCTGGTCGTTGGTGTGGCCGATGGTGACTACACCGATACCAGAACCCATGTCGATGAACTGATTTCCATCAACATCGGTGACGATTGCGCCATGGGCGTGATCGATATAAACCGGGAGGGCAGCGCCAACACCACCAGAAACCTGGGTTAGGCGGTGTGCGTGTAGGGCCTGAGATTTAGGTCCTGGGATGGCGGTAACTAACTTGCGTACTGAGACGGAGGCTTCACTCATAGGGCTAGTCTACGCCCGCAGACCTTAGAGTTTGGTGAGAAGATTGGTAAATGCGTCGCGTTATTATTCTGGGAAGCACGGGTTCCATTGGAACTCAGGCTTTGGAGGTGATTGCCGAGAACCCTCGCCTGTTTCAGGTGGTTGGTTTGTCGGCCGGGCAGAACTCTGAACTGTTAGAAAAGCAGCGGTTAGCCTTCGGTCTTTCCTCAGATGTTTGCGTTCTTGGCGCCAACGCCGCTACCGAGCTAGTTTCTCGTTTAGATGCTGAAGTAGTCGTCAATGGAATCACCGGTTCGATCGGTTTGGCGCCAACCCTGGCAACGCTTCGTTCTGGCAAGATTTTGGCTCTGGCTAATAAGGAATCGCTAATTGTTGGCGGCTCGCTAGTTACTTCTTTAGCTAAGCCTGGGCAAATCGTCCCGGTTGATAGCGAGCACTCGGCTCTGGCTCAGGCACTGTTGTCGGGGGCAAAGTCTGAGGTTCGAAAACTTATTCTCACCGCTTCCGGTGGCCCGTTCCGCGGCTGGTCTTTGGAGGAATTGCATGACGTGACACCTTCTCAGGCATTGGCTCACCCAACCTGGGTGATGGGGAAGGTAGTTACCACCAACTCGGCGACGATGGTGAACAAAGGCCTTGAACTTATTGAAGCTCACCTTCTGTTTGATGTGCCAATCGATGACATCGAGTTAACCGTTCACGCGCAGTCGGTGGTTCACTCGATGGTTGAGTTTGTTGATGGTTCGGTAATCGCTCAGGCTTCGCCGCCAAACATGAAGCTCCCGATTGCTCTGGGAATGTCTTGGCCAGATCGGGTGCCAAACGTGGCGCCTGC
>CAIJWY010000083.1 GCA_903824455.1 uncultured Micrococcales bacterium | reverse complement strand
GCACGAAGGCGTCCTTTGGTTCCGGTAGGAATCTCAAGATCTTCGAAAAGGTGTGCCGAGCTCGAATAGGTTTCAACCGGTTCAGGAACGCCAAGTTCCAGAGCCGCATTGATGTTCTGCCAGCGGGTCATGTCTTCCCAGTCAACAAAAGTTACCGCGATACCGGTGCGACCAGCACGGCCGGTGCGACCGGTTCGGTGTAGGTAGTTCTTCTCGTCTTCTGGCACGGTGTAGTTGATCACGTGGGTCACGTCGTCGACGTCGATTCCTCGAGCGGCAACCTCGGTGGCAACCAAGATCTCTTTTTTGCCAGAACGGAAAGCGGCCATTGAACGCTCGCGAGCTTCCTGCGACATGTCGCCGTGAAGAGCGGTGGCGTTAAAGCCGCGGTCGATTAGTTCTTCCGAAACCTTGCTGGCCTGACGTTTGGTCTTGCAGAAAATGATGGTCTTGCCGCGACCTTCGGCCTGCAGAATGCGACCAACCACTTCATCCTTGTCGAGCATGTGCGCGCGGTAGATGAACTGCTTGATGTCGGCTTTGGTGTGACCCTCTTCAGGTTCATTGGCGCGAATGTGCATCGGGCGGTTCTGGTACTTGCGAGCCAAAGTGAGAATGGTGCTCGGCATGGTGGCCGAGAACATGAGCGTCTGGCGGAGCGGGGGAGTCATGGCAAAAAGGCGCTCAACGTCTGGCAAGAAACCAAGGTCGAGCATTTCGTCGGCTTCGTCGAGAACCATGAAACTGATTTTGCCTAGGTCAAGTTTCTTCTGCTTCGCTAGGTCGATTAGTCGTCCTGGGGTACCAACAATAATTTGGGCACCGGCTTCGATTTCGGCGATCTGACCCTCGTAAGCCTTGCCGCCGTAGATTGCAACAACCTGAGTTTCACGGTTGCCGGTAGCTAGAACTAGGTCTTCGGCTACCTGAATGCAGAGTTCGCGGGTAGGCACCACAACCAGTGCCTGAGCACCCTTGGCTGGGTGTAATCCAAGCTTTTGGATAAGCGGGAGGCCGAAGCCGAAAGTTTTACCGGTACCGGTTTTTGCCTGACCGATGATGTCTTGTCCGGTGAGTGCTACGGGTATGGCCTGTTCCTGAATCGGGAAAGGCTCGGTTATGCCTTTTTTAGTGAGCGCTTCGACGATATCAGCGTCGATGCCCAGATCGGCAAATGTCAAAAGAGTCTCCTATTAGTCTTTGCTAGTTTACGAGAGTTATTCTTGTAAGCATGTTTGAGTGGATTAAGCGCCTGGGTAATAAGGCACGCAACCTGGTGTTACCGGAACGTGAAGAGCGCAGGGCCCGCAACACCGAGGCTATTGATTTGACCCCATACACCCCAGAGCCAAAAGTTTTCCTAGGGCAGCTCGCCTACCTCGAGCTGAGCCAGTTTGAGATTTTGACCAATGAGTTAAAGTTCTCGCCAACCACCTCGAGCAAGGCCGAACTCAGTGAGGCTGCCGCCAAAAGTTTTCAAAAGTACCGCGCGATTGCCAAGGCGATCTCGATTCAGGGTTTTGATGCAACCGACGCCATGGATCCGCACACCGAACGAATTGAAACTTTCCACTCTCGCACCAACGGCATCGACTGGTTTGAAACCGTCGTCAAGGTTTATCTCGTTGGCGGTCTGCTTGAAGATTTCTATCGACGTTTGGCCGTTGGTCTTCCAGATTCGGTTCGCGACGATGTGGAGAAGGCTTTGAAAGACAGCACCTTTGAACGTTTTGCCAAAGCCTGCCTGATCGATGCCATGAAGGAGAATCCGCAGTTGGCATCTCGTTTGGCACTTTGGGGTCGTCGGCTAATGGGTGATGTTTTGCTCGAGTTGCGAGCAGCCTTTGATAATCGCAAGTTAGCCGGAATCACCAAGGGCAAGCGTTTGAGTTTGGACGACGAGCGCGAGGTGAACTTGGCCGCGTATTCGAAGTTAGAGCCTCTGATCAGTGAACTGATTGGCGCTCACAGTTTGCGCATGGACGCGATTGGTTTAGCCGCGTAACTTTGCTTCGCGCTTAGTGATTCTGGCGTGAGCAATTCTGGTTGAAAGAAGAACCATAACCAGAGGCATTACCACCATGATGATGGCCCAAATGTAGGCCTCTTCGTATTTGAAACCAAGCCAGGTGAGAACCACCCAGAGAATGCTTCCGGTGGCTAGCGCAATGGCTGGCGGCAATAACCAACCGTATTCCTCGCTCTTGGCGTTGATGTATGGGGCTACTAGACCCAGGATGACCGAGTAACCAACGATGACTGCAAATACATAATCCATTAGGCGATAAATCCAACTCTGCGAGCCTCTTCGGCACCGACTTCGATGTAACCGAGAGCATCAACTGGGATTAGGAAAAGTTTGCCCTTGTTGTCGACCAATTTGATTAGCTTTGCGCCCGAGTCGATGGCGTTTGCCACGCTCTGCTCGACTTCCGCCGCGGTTTGCTCCGATTCGAGGCTGAGCTCGCGGGCGAGGTTTCTAAGACCGATTTTGATTTCCAAGGTGCACCTTTTCTCTTACCCGAATAGATTACGACAACTTAGCCGACCTCCTTTGTTCAAAATGTCACGACTGGCAAGTAGTCTGCTTTCAATGGTTGATGCGGTTTTTAGAAATCATGGTCTGGGCGCAGTCTTAGACTCGCTGGCTTTATCCGCTTCCCAATCGAAAGTAGCTTCACTTTTAGCTGGTCAAAATGCTCTTGTTTACGGAGTTCCGGGCAGTGGCAAATCAACCGCCTTGAAGGCTCTGGTTATCAACCGCCTGCGAACAGATCTCAAGCCCGAACAGGTGTTAGTGCTCTGCGCCAACCGAGAATCGGCAACCAAACTTCGCGATGAGCTGGCTCTTGAATATCAGGGAGCCACACCAGGGCCTCTGGCCAGAACGTTGGCCTCTTTCGCTTTCAACATTTTGCGTGAAAAGGCGCTTGCCTTAGGGTTCAACCCACCCGAGTTGATTACCGGCAGCGAGCAAGACCAAATCATAAGTGAATTGATCGAGGAGTTCCTAAAAGAAAAGTTTCCGGAAACTTGGCCCAAGCAACTGCGTCGCCAGGTAATGGAACTTCGTGGTTTTCGCGCCGAATTACGAGATCTGATTACCGTTTGCCTGGAGCACGAAATTACCCCAGAAGAACTGGTGAAGCAGGGTGAGGTAAATAACAACCCTGAGTGGGTTGCAGTTGCCCCATTTTTTGCGGGCTACCTAAAACGACTTCGCGAACCAGCAAATGAGAATCGCCACGACCCATCAACCTTGCTCACTGTGGTTATTCGGCAACTCAAGGAAGACCAGTGGCCTTCGATCGCCTCAGACCTGAAGCTAATCGTGGTCGACGACGCGCAAGAGCTAACCCCTGCCGCAGCTGCTCTGTTGCGAGCACTGGTTTCGAAGGGCGCCAATTTGGTTCTAATCGGCGACCCCGATGCCACCACCATGGGTTTTCGTTCCGCAAATCCCCAGTCGATGAGAGAACTGATTGAGTCGATCGAAGGTAAGTTAGCCGCAATCAATCTCGAGGGTGATCTCGGCAATCGTCACCCCGACCTAACGGCGGTACTTGCAAAAACCGCTCACCGCATTTCCCCAGAGCGAGCCGGAACTCAGCGATCGGCACTCGGTCCAACCGATCAAGAGGTTGGAAATCGAGTTGAGGGTCGAGTGTTTGATTTGGAAACTTCTGAATTGGCGTGGCTAGCCCACCGGCTTCGAGAACTTCACCTTCAAGAGGGAATTGCCTGGAGTGAGATTGCAGTTATTGCGCGCTCACGAACGGTTTTGGAAAAGTGGGGTGCGGCTCTCGCATCGGAGTCTGTGCCAACGGTAATTCTGGGAAGTCAAACCTCGTTCAAAGACGAATTTTCAACAGGCAATTTGCTGCGACTGGCAAAGTATTGTCTTGAGCCACCGGAACTCACTCGAGAGGTAATTCTTGAGCTGCTGAGAAACCCTTTTGCCGGCCTCGACTCGCTTTCCATCCGTCGAATTCGTCGACGCCTTCGCCAGCTGGAGCTCGATGCCGGCGGCGACCGCACCAGCGATCAGTTACTGATTGAACTTTTTGAGAAGCCGGAGGTAGCTCGCGAGCTTTATGGAGAAGAAGCCAAACGCGTGAAAATCTTCCTCAAGGTTTTAGCGCGAACTCGAGAGCTCGCCGAGACCGAAGGTTCAACTTCAGAAGAGCTTTTGTGGTCACTCTGGGCCTCTTCTCCAATGGCCACTGCTTGGCAACAACTAGCCGACGGCATCGGTGAAGTGGCGATGCAGGCTGGCCGAAACCTCGATGCCCTGGTGGCACTTTTTGCAGCCGCCAATCAGTATGCCGAGCGTCACCCGGAAGCTGGGCCAGCCGAATTCGTGGAAGAGCAACTGGAACGCGACATTCCACAAGACACCCTGGCTCTCGTTTCTAGAGACGACCAGAAGGTTACGTTGGCAACCAGTTCCTCACTAATTGGTCGAAGGTTCAAAGTTGTGGCAATTCCTGGCCTCACCGAGGGAGTCTGGCCAAACCTCAAGCCAAGATCTTCACTACTGGGGGCAATTGCCCTAGACAGCGTTCTGAGCGGAAAAGCCGTTGAAGAAACTCGAACCGAAATTGTTGATGAACTTCGATTGCTCTACAAAGCAATCGGTGCGGCCTCCGACCATTTGATTGTTACTGCCGTCGACGGCGACGAAACGCAACTCTCACAATTCGTCCGCCTAATTCTCGGCGAAATTCCGGAAACCGAAATTTATGCCGAACCTCGTTTCACACTTCGCGGCTTAGTTGGTAATCTGCGCCGGAAATTGGTTACTTCAACCAATGAAACCGATCGGCTAGAGGCAGCCTATGGCTTAGCCAGACTCGCGCTGGAAAAGCAGCCAGGAGCGCACCCTGATCAGTGGGCCGGAATCCTGAAGCTCGATTCGCCGGAAGCTTTGGTGCCGCTAACAGACGACGAGACCGGCAAGGTTTGGATCTACCCTTCTCAGCTGGATAACTTCATCAAGTGCCCACTCCACTGGTTCATGCAAGCACACGGCGGAAGCGATCGAAACTTCGAAGCTAACTTCGGAACCCTACTTCACAAGGTGTTGGAGGAGACCACGTCGATTGGTTATAAGGAACTTTGGCAAAGCGTTGAGAGCAAATGGCACACTCTCGAATTTGAGGCCACCTGGGTAGAAAAGAAAGAGTTACGCAAAGCTCAAAAGATGGTTCGCAACCTGAGCACATATCTTCAAAGTCAAAAAGATGCGGGTTACCAGTTGGTTGGTACCGAAGTAGGTATCGACTTTGAACTTGGGCGAGCGCGGGTGAAAGGTCGAGTTGACCGAATTGAGCAAGGGCCGGCTGGTCAGGTGCTAATCGTTGACTTGAAGACTGGATCGGGAGAGCCAAAGGCAACCGACAACGCTCAGCTTGGTCTTTACCAAATTGCTTTCATGCAAGATGGGTTCGAAAAGATTCCAGAAGGCGATAATCCACTCGAAGGTGCTTCGCTGGTTTGGGTGAATTCCGATAAGCCAAAAATCAAACCGCAGGAATCCCTGGAGGACAACGAGGAACTTAATCAGTTCTTCCGAGAGCTTTTGGACGAAGCAATCGACGGAATGGCTGCAGCCGATGCAAAGTTTGAAGCGAAAATTGCAACCCACTGCTACGACGATCACGGCTATGGCAACTGCAAGATTCTGCTAACCAAGGCGGTTTCCTATGCCGACTAGAAAGATTTCCGCCGATCAGGCCTATCAAGTCTTCAAGCAAGATTCCAAGATCAAGCTGACCGAGGAGCAGGTTGACGCGGTTGAGAACGCGGCGACCGACTGGCCGAGCCTGGTTGTTGCCGGAGCCGGCTCAGGTAAGACCGAGCTAATGGCCACGCGCGTGGTCTGGCTGGTCGCCAACGGCATTTGCAAGCCGGAACAGGTATTGGGTCTAACTTTCACACGCAAGGCGGCCTCAGAGCTCTCGCGCCGCATCAACAACGCCCTAACCGAGTTGGCCAAGAGCGATCTTTGGCCGCTCGAGTCAAAAGACTTTGTCTCACCAAATATCACTACCTACAACTCCTATGCCAACATGCTTTACCGCGACTACGCGCTGGCGCTGGGTTACGAAGACGACGCAACTTTGCTAACCGATGCCGGGCGGTTCCAACTGGCTCGCGAGGTGGTGGTCAAATACGGTGAGGCAATCGATCCACGCCTGATTGAGGCAGATCTTTCCATCAATCAGGTCGTTGAGGGAGTGCTGACCCTTGCCGGCGCAATGAACGACCACGCTGCCACACCAGAGCAAATCGAACTAATCATTAAAGACCTCTATCTAACGATTGCCGCCCTTCCTGCCAAGGCTGCGGTAACTCCCGAGCAACCAATCGGCGGCACTCTACTGAAGGCATTCTCCGGAGCACTAGATACGCCAATGCTGGCTCAGCTTGCGCAAGCCTTTATCGAGGAGAAGCGCAGGCGAGGATTTATCGATTTCTCCGACCAGGTGGCACTTGCCGATCGTGCGGTGCGCGAGCTTGGCGACACCGTTCGAAGCCGAGAACTTGCTCAGTATGAACAGATTCTTCTCGACGAATATCAAGACACCAGCACCTTGCAAACCCGGCTCTTGGCAGGTCTTTACTCCGGTAAGTCGGTTTTCGCGGTGGGAGACCCGAATCAGTCGATCTACGGCTGGCGTGGTGCGAGCGCCTCGAACCTCGGCGATTACCTAACGACTTTTGGCACCAAAGATCGAGAGGTTGAGCAGTTTCCGCTAACAACCTCTTGGCGTAATCCAAAGGTAGTTCTTGATCTCGCCAATGTCATCCTGGATCCACTGAGTCAGACCCCAGGTTACCTGAGCACACGCCCAAAGCTCGCCGAGGTGGATGTGAGATCACTTCGCGCTCCCAACCATGCTCCAGAAGGCGAGATCACCATCAAGTTCGCCGATCAAATCAATAGCGAGGCTACCTTTGTGGCGAACTGGTTCAAAGAGAACCTAACTGCAACCTACAACGGCAAAGCTCCTACAGCCGCGGTGCTGATGCGTTCCCGATCCCAGATGGCGCTATTTGAAAATGCGCTTCTTGATGCCGGGCTAGCGGTTGAGGTTGTGGGAATCGGCGGAATCTTGGAATCCCCCGAAGTTGTCGACCTGGTTGCGGCGCTTAGAGTGATTCACTATCCAGACGCCGGGGCAAACCTCATGCGCCTCTTGGCAGGTCCGCGTTGGCAAGTTGAGCCGAAAGACCTTGAGCGACTCAGTAGATACTCTCGGTCTCTCGCCAAGTTTTGGACCCGGGAAAGTAAAAAGGTCTCCGGTGCCGAAGCTGAAGCCTCAATCATTGACGCCTTAGACAATCTCCTCGATGAGCAAGACGGCGATCGGCTGCCAAACTTCTCGGAACGCGGATTGGCGGCACTCAAAAACTGCGCCGAATTGCTTCGAAACCTTCGCACGCGAACTGGAATGCCGTTGCCCGAATTCGTTCGAGCCGTCGAGCAAGAACTTTGGCTCGATATCGAACTGGCAGCAAACCCTAAACGCCTAGACCCGATGGCAAACCTCAATGGATTTGCCAACTTGGTAATCGGATACTCGGAAGGCTCGAATCAAACCCTGGGTGGGTTCCTAGAGTGGCTCGAATATGCCGACAAAATGGACCGTTTTGAAACTCCAGCGGTTTCGGCCAGACCCGGCATTGTGCAAATCATCACCGCTCACGCAGCTAAAGGTCTTGAGTGGGATCTGGTTGCTGTGCCAACCATGGTGAATGGAACTTTCCCATACATCAGGACCACTCAGGGCTGGTTGTCGCGTGGCGAGCTTCCATTCGAGCTTCGAGGCGATGCCAATTCACTGCCACTTTTGAACGTCAAAGCTTGCGTGAACCAAACTGAGGTAAGCAAGGCGATCGAAGCCTTCAAAGCGGAGCAACGAGAATATCTGCTGCGCGAGGATCGCCGAGTGGCTTACGTTGCCATTACCCGTCCGAAACAGAAACTTTTGCTCTCTGGATCAAAGTGGAAAGCTGGTCTGGTAAATCCGGTTGAACCAAACGACTACCTAATGTCGGCGGCACTAATCAACGACCCGCGCGTGGTGGTTATCGATAAAACCGATGATCCACTAAACCCATTACCCGGCTATCCAGAAATTGGAACCAATCCGGTCGACGAAGCATCAATAACTGAAATCTGGCCGATGGAACCGCTTGGGGAAAATCATCGGAGAAAGGTAGATGCGGCCAAAGAAATGTTTGAAAATGCCAGCACTGCAAAGGCCCCATCGAGACTTGAAATCGATAACAAAATTGATCTGCTATTGGCAGAACAGGCGGAATTGAAGAGCCGCTCCGAGCAGGTAAAGCTCCCGGTTCGTATTCCTGCATCTCGATTCAAGGAGTTCATTTACGACCTACCGAAGATCGTCGACATGTATCGCAGACCGATGCCGGAGCAACCGTACAAGCAAACAATGGCTGGAACTCTCTTTCACGCCTGGGTAGAGCAGCGCTTCGGGGTTCTCGGAACTTCCGATGAGCTTGATGCCATTGAACTGTTGAAAGAAGACGAATCAACCCAAAAGACAGTTGAAGAACTACGAGAGATTTTTGAAGGTTCGAGATTCGCCAAGATGACACCGCATTCGATAGAAAGCGAAATCCAGGTAACCATCAAAGGCAACACCTTCATTTGCAAGTTAGATGCCGTCTTCAAAACTGATAACGGTTTTGAAATTGTTGACTGGAAGACCGGTAAGCCTCCGGTTGGCGACAAAGAAATCGCTGAAAGAGCGCTTCAGTTGGCGCTATACCGAATGGCATTCGCAAGAATTCACCAGGTCGACCCAAACTTGATTGAAGTTTGTCTCTACTACGTGGCCGACAACCTCGAAATCAAACCAGAAATGGTTCCAAGCGAAGCCGAACTAATTCAACTGTGGGAATCGGTGCTGAAAAACGTGGTCGACTAAAAAAGCTGGTCGTCCGACTTCGAAGGAAGTTCGATTGGTCTGGTTTTCAGATCACTCACGTCTACCGGCTCATCGGCAACCTCGGCAACAATCACGTGACTATCAGTTTCGATCGGCAATTCTTCCACGGCGGGCAGTGCACTCGTGAATGAGATTGTGCTTAGCGATCTGGCCGAGCCAGCTTCAACGGTTGCCGCAATTGAATCCAATTCCGACACAGCCCACTGCGCTTCATCTTCGTTGTTAGCAGAGATGCAACTCACCAGGTAACTGGCTATAACCAATTCGCTGTAGAGGGTGGCACGTTGAGCAAGGTTTGAATCCACATCGTCTCGGTGTTCGAAGTAGGCGAACCGAACCGCGTCGAACACTTCAGGATCCGGAAGTGTGGCAAATCCGATGAAGTCGGTAGCTGGATCGCCAATCTCAAGGTTCGACCAACCGAGCACTCCACTGATCTCATCGCCAAGTTCCAAAACATTGGCAGACACAAAGTTTCCATGAATCACTGTTGGCTGAAAGCGGAACAGGTCTAGATCTTCAAGTGCGCTTTCCCAGCGCTGAAGCAAACTGGCGGGAATTCGGCCGGTGGCAGCTGCTCGGTCTAACTCGGCAAGGCGAGATTCACGTACCTCAGCAGCCGTGTATTCAGGCATTCCAAACTCACGAATTGCGTCACCTCGAAGCGAGTGGATACCAGCCAGGCTCTTGCCAATGCTGCCAATGATTGGGCTAGTGGCTCGAAGCCCATCGAAGTCGATGTTGGCACCGTAGACGAACTCTAATACCTGGAGAGTGTTGCCATTGGGGCCGGTGCTCTCGGCTACCAGATTGGGTAGCGTGAAAGGAAGGCTGCCAGCAGCCTTCAAAGCTCGAACGGCTTGAGTTTCGGTTGCCAGTTCAATGTTGCCTTTGGCATTGCGCGACTCCCGCACCACGTATTGGATTCCATCGGTGTCGGTTAGCAGAGCCGAGTTAACTGGACCGCGTCCCTCGCTAGGGATTCGCTTCACCTGCTTGAACTTTGCAGAGGGGAGAATCGACTTTGCTAGCGCCGCTAAAATTAAGGGAGAACTTGCCATAAGTTCAGGTTAGAAGAACCAAGCGCCGGTGCCCTGTAACGCCACGCTAAAGCCTCAGGAAGGGTGAGCACATGTCGAACCAAATCACGCTCAACCTGCCTCTCGCCGAAGTTGCTTTAGATCGCGATTACCTGAGCCGAACGCGTGAAAAACTCTTCGAAGAATTGTGGCTAAATAGCCAAACCAAGGTATTGGTCATGTTTGACCAGCAGGTGCTGTTGGCTGACGGCTCGGCCCTAAAATACCTTGAGC
The DNA here is from genome assembly GCA_903824455.1 of uncultured Micrococcales bacterium. Lineage (GTDB taxonomy): Bacteria > Actinomycetota > Actinomycetes > Actinomycetales > Microbacteriaceae > Rhodoluna. The sequence continues at coordinate 367 of CAIJWY010000083.1, read as the reverse complement.
CTTCCCAAGTATCGCTTGAAGGAAACCCTGTCTACCTCGGAAAAACTCTGACGGACGATGCGCCGGTGGTGATGCTGATTATCGAAAGTGACGCAGCACTAACTTTGGAGCCAGACGAAACTCGATGGCACCATTTGCGAAAGAGCGGTATTGGTCTGTCATCAACCGATGCGGCAATTTTCACACAAGCCTTAGCTTTGGCTAATTGGCACAGCTTGCACGCTTTCTGTTCGTCCTGCGGAGAGAGCACCAGCGTTTTGCAAGCCGGTTGGGTCAGGCGCTGTGACAGCGAGAACCGAGAACTCTTTCCTCGAACCGATCCGGCCATCATCGTTGGGGTTATCGACGATCAAGATCGAATCTTGCT
>CAIJWY010000082.1 GCA_903824455.1 uncultured Micrococcales bacterium | reverse complement strand
TTGCTTTAGAAATCGCGTGGGCGAGAGAACTTCACAAGCAGGGGATGCAGGGTCTCGAGCGCATCGTGGCGAAGCTGAAGAGTTTCTTTATTCGCAAGAAGTAACCTGCGATTTTCGAAAGAGAAAAAACTACTTTCGAATCAGCTTGCTCGACCCAACTTTAGTTAGCGGCCTGGTTTTAGGGTCTTTTGGCATTACCTCAATGAAGCGCGAGTAAGCCGAATTCAAATGCTCTCTCATGGCATCTTCGGCGGCGGCGGGGTCTCCGTTGGCAATCGCATCGGCAATGGCTTTGTGTTGGGCGATGCTGGTTCTCCAATCCCAGTCGTCGCGAAACATTCTGAACAGGTGCAGGTGGCAGTGCGCTTGGCTAAATGCTTGAATTACGGTTTCATTTTCGGTTGACGCCAAAATTGCGGTGTGGAAACGGGTGTCGTGGCCAAACATTTCGTGTTGAATTGAGTCGGCCTTGGCGTCGAATGAATTGATTTCATCAGCCAGGTCGATGCCAGGATTCTGGAGGCGATTCGAGGCGGCAATTCTGGCCGCCCAGGGCTCGATCAGCAATCGAAGTTCGAACAGGTCTCGAACTCCTTTGAGATCTAGTGTCTCGGTGGTCGCATAACCCTTATTAGAGGTGGCAACTAGGAGGTTGTCTCCCTGCAGCAGACGTAAGGCCTCTCTCACCGGGGTAGCGGAAACCCCGAGCTCTTTTGCCAGTTGCATGATGTTGATCTTGGTCGCCGGGGCGATCGTGTGTTCGAGGATTTTTCGTCTTAGAAGTTCATACACGTCGATGGTGGAAGGTCGACCGCCAAAGATTCTCGAACCTAACCTATTCGCTTTGTCTGGCACCGGAAGCCCCTCTCTCTTTCAGTTCCCCGAGTTTATCAGCCGCCAATTGCGACACGATTATCTGAGTTGCACGAATTACCAAATAATGTATGATTACCTTCAACTCTATACATTTGGAGGTTGGAGTGATTCAAAGAAGATTCCCTCGTGTGAAGGATCTTGCGCCACTTATGCGCTTCAAACGCTTCGAGCCCAACGCCAAAAAACGACGCCTAGAAAAGGCGCTAACGATTTACGACCTCCGTGAAATTGCCAAGCGCCGCACACCCCAAGCTCCTTTTGACTACACCGACGGTGCGGCCGAAAAGGAGCTTTCTTTGTCTCGTGCCCGTCGAGCATTTGAGAACATCGAGTTCCACCCAAACATCCTGAGAGATGTTTCGAAGGTCAATACTTCAAGCACGGTTCTTGGAGGCCCAAGCGCATTCCCATTGAGCATTGCTCCAACCGGATTCACTCGAATGATGCACACCGAAGGAGAGTTGGCCGGAGCTCAGGCTGCCGCCGAATTCGGAATCCCATTCACCCTGTCGACCATGGGCACCGCATCGATTGAACAGGTGGCAGCAGTTCAGCCGCTAGGTCGTCGCTGGTTTCAGCTCTATCTCTGGACAGACCGCGAGAAGTCGCTCGAACTAGTGAGGCGAGCGCGTGAAAGCGGGTTCGACACCCTGATCGTCACCGTTGATGTTCCAGTGGCCGGTGCCAGGTTGCGCGACAAGCGAAACGGAATGTCGATCCCTCCCGCGCTGACATTGAAAACCATCACCAACGCTATTCCGCGCCCAGAGTGGTGGTTCAATTTCATCACCACGCCACCTCTCGAGTTCGCATCGCTCAATGATTGGGGCGGAACTGTTGGAGAACTGATCGACAAAATGTTTGACCCAACCGTGACCTTCGAAGACCTCAAGTGGATTCGCAGCGAATGGCCAGGGAAGTTAGTCATCAAGGGTGTGCAGTCGGTGGAAGATGCCGTTGCTCTCACCAAGTACGGTGTCGACGGCATCGTGCTCTCCAATCACGGTGGTCGCCAGCTTGACCGCGCACCGATTCCGTTCCACCTACTTCCAGAAGTCAATAGAGAAGTTGGCAAAGATGTGGAACTAATGATCGACACCGGAATTATGTCTGGTGCCGATGTTGTGGCCGCAGTAGCGATGGGTGCGAAGTCAACCATGATTGGCCGCGCCTACCTTTATGGCTTGATGGCCGGTGGTCACGATGGAGTTGTTCGATCACTGGAGATTCTCACCGGAGAAATCACCAGAACCATGCAGTTACTCGGGGTGGCTGATTTGTCTGAACTCAAACCCAAACATGTAACGCAACTGCAGGAGCTTGTGCCAATAACTCGCTAGAAGAAAGGAATCAGAACAAGTGGAAGAAATCAATTTCAAACCGGAACGTTCACAGTACGCATATACCTTTGGCGGTGCCAAGCCGGTGATGACCGTGAAACCAGGAACCCTGATGAGGCTATGGTCGGAAGACGCTTTCAACTTTGCACTAACCACAGTGGACGATCTTCCCAGCGAGAAAATTGACATCCGATATGTGAATCCACAGACCGGGCCGTTCTATGTGGAAGGGGCAGAGCCAGGAGACACTCTCGTGCTCCACATTATTGAGCTAACCCCGGCTAGAAGTTTCGGTGCTTCGTCGACCATCCCATTCTTCGGTGGTCTTTCGGCAACCGATCGCACGGCCATGCTGCACGAAGCGCTACCTGAAGCCACTTGGATTTACCACGTAGACACTGAACGCAACGAGGTTGGCTTCCAATCCCGATTCGGAGACCTCGAGATTGCTCTTCCAATCGAGACCATGCTGGGAACCGTTGGCGTTGCTCCACCGGCCGGAGAAGTTCGCACCAGCTTGGTGCCAGAACGCTTCGGTGGAAACATGGACA
>CAIJWY010000081.1 GCA_903824455.1 uncultured Micrococcales bacterium | reverse complement strand
GATCGACTGGACCTGGGCTCTTCTGCAACAACTTAACCGAGTCAACGAACCAAGCAACTAAAGCCTTGTTAGCCTTGACAGCATGACCCAAACCAAACTCCGTAGCGGGCTGATTTTGCTCATCGGGGCTTTGGGCATGTTTCAGCCACTGTCACTCGATCCATACATGCCGAACATTGGCAACATAGCCAAAGACCTGAATGTTCAGGCCTCACTAATCGCACAGAACCTTACCTTCCTCACTCTCGGAGTTTCGGTTGGTTTGGTTATAGCCGGCCCGCTAAGCGATGCGATTGGTCGTCGTCGTCCAGTGCTTTTCGCTCTCGCCGGATTCGCCTTGGCATCCTTTGCAACCACCTACGTGACCAGCTATGAAATGTTCTTCACACTTCGGTCAGCCCAAGGTTTCTTTGCCGCCTGCGCCGCCGTGGTTGCCAACGCCATGCTTAGAGATCTCTACCAAGGTCTGCTACTCATTAAGGCCATCGCTCGCTCAATGCTGATCATGGGAACCACCTGGTTCCTTGGGCCAATCTTTGGTTCAGTCCTCCAAAGCTTCACCGACTGGCGCGGGCTTGGCACTCTTCTGGCTCTAGCCTCGCTACTTCTGCTAGCCCTGGTGTATTGGAAACTCCCCGACACCATGACTTTGGAAGACCGAACCAAAACCACCGCCAAAGAGGTTCTCAACGGCTTCGCGAGGCTTCTCAAAGACCGAGTGTTCCTAGGTTTGGTTCTAGTGCAGGTCACCATCAGTATTTCGCTCTACTCCTACCTAAACATCTCAACTTTCGTCTACGGCAACGCCTATGGGGTTGGAGCCACCCAGGTCGGTTTCTTCCTCGCCATAAACTCGGCCTGCTCCTATGCTGGCGCCCAACTCGGCGCCTTGCTAAGCCGAAAGTTCAAACCACAATATGTTCTTCTCGGCACTCAGGTTCTCGGATTATCAGCCGGCACCGCTCTCATTTTCATCGCAATCTTCCAACTTCCGTTCATCGTGTTCTCGATTGCCATCGCCCTCTTTGTGACGTCATTCGGTTCGGCAATCACTCCGATTCTCGGCCTTGCCATGGATTCCCACCCTCACGAAGCCGGCACCGCAGCCGCAGTAATCACTTTCGCTGGAACCTTCGCCGCCACCTTGGCAGGACCTCTCTACTCGGTTCTCGACCACACCTCATCGATCGGCATCGGTATTGCCATTGTGACCACGCTGTCGATTGGTATCTTCTTCCTATTCGCCATCGTCAAACCAAAACAGTTGGAGGCCATGAAATGAGCAACCTAGACGACCTAATCGCCACCGCCCATAAACTCCGAGCACCGGGCGGATGCCCCTGGGATGCCGAACAGACCCACGAGTCGTTACTCACCTACCTAATCGAAGAGACCTACGAACTTATCGACGCCGTGCAGAGCAAAGACCCCAACGCAATCAAAGAAGAATTAGGCGACGTTCTCTACAACGTCATCTTCCACGCCGACATCGCCGAAGCCAACGGACAATTCAACATCCAAGACGTGGCCAAATACATGGAAGACAAAATGAAGTCTCGCCACCCTCACGTCTTCGGCAACGAAGAAGAGCTAAAGGAATTCGCCGCAAAAACCGGCGAAGACGTAATGAAATCCTGGGACAACCACAAGAAGAAGGAAAAGCCAGAACGCGAATCAGTTCTCGACGGCGTTCCGCTGGCAATGCCTTCGCTCGCCCTAGCCAACAAGGTAATCGGCAAAGCTGAAAAGCTCGGCGTCCTCGAAAAAGGCAAAAGCCCAATCAAGGTTGAAACCGATGAAGAACTCGGCGCACTGCTCCTCGCCATCGTCTCAGCAGCCCGAGCACACGGCATCGACCCTGAAATGGCACTGAGAAAAGCCACTACTGACCTGATGAGCGACATCCGCAAGTTCGAAATTCTTGAAGCATCCGATGCTGGGGTTATCGGCGAAGAGCTCTAGGCTCTGGCAAACTTGAGCCATGGCTAATCCTGTGAACCCACCGCGCGGCATGCGTGACTTCCTTCCGGAAGATAAGCGTGCCCGTGATTTGGTGTTGAACAAGATTCTTGAGACTTACTCGGATCACGGTTACCAGGAGATTGAGACCCCGGCGCTTGAGGATTTAGAGAAGCTGACCTCTGGCCAGGGCGGCGACAACGAAAAACTTGCTTTCCGAGTGATGAAGCGCGGTGCTGAGCTCGACGAGGCTATGGCTTCTTCTGGAGAGCTTGCTGACCTCGGTCTTCGATACGACCTAACTGTTCCGCTGACCCGTTATTACGCCACAAACCGAAGCTCGCTACCTACCGTTTTCAAGGCAATTCAGACCGGCCCGGTTTGGCGAGCCGAGCGCCCGCAGAAGGGTCGCTATCGTCAGTTTGTTCAGTGTGACATCGACATCATCGGTGACGGTTCATTGCTAGCTGAGGTTGATCTGTTGACTTCGTCCTTGGCAGCTTTGGATTCACTCGGTCTTTCGGATGCCGTGATTCGCGTGAACCACAGGTCACTTCTGATTTCGCTACTTGACTCTCTCGGTGTTGCTTCTTCTGAGCACGGGTCGGCCATGATTTCAATCGACAAGCTCGACAAGCTAGGCGCCGATGGGGTTGCCGCTGAACTTGAGGAACGTTTCGGGATAGGTGCTGCATTCTCGTCATGGATTTCGACTTTGGATGTTTCGGTTATTCCGGCCGAATTACAAGAAATCTTCTCGGTGGTTGGTTCTGCTCGTTTGAAGTATGACCCAACCCTGGTTCGGGGCATGGGTTACTACACCGGAGCAATCTTTGAAATCGAACACCCTGGTTCAGGCTCTTCGATAGGCGGCGGTGGTCGTTACGACGGCATGGTTGGTAAGTGGCTTGGTTCGGATGTTCCAGCGGTTGGAATTTCGCTTGGTTTCGAACGCGTGATGGATTTAGTTTCGCCGTCTTTGTTTGCGTCGTCCGGAGATGCAGTGGTTTTGGTGGTTGAAGGTGACGTTCTGGCGAAGGCTATTGAGATTCGAGCATCACTGATTGCGCAAGGTTACCGAGTTCGGTTGGAATCGCGCCCTAAGAAGCTCAACACCTTGTTGGAATCTCTCGCTGCCAATGGTTTCACGCACTT
>CAIJWY010000080.1 GCA_903824455.1 uncultured Micrococcales bacterium | reverse complement strand
AGGCGACTTCCGTTGGGCTCCAGAGTTTGAAAACGAGAACTCGCTCGCCTACGTAAACCAGGGTGTTGCAGTGGTTGCAAACTTTGGAACCGACCCAGTGGTGCTTCCAAAGGGCGAAGTTCTAGTAACCAGCCAGGTTGATCTAACAGCCGATGGTTATCTTGAAACCGACCAAACTGCATGGATTCGCCTCAGCTAGATTTGTGACGTTCCGGGGGAATCTAAAAATATCTGCACGAATGTAAGGTTCAACCCTTAAAGCGCAGAACCCCGGATAAGTCCGAGGTTCTGCCCTAGCGGTTACCCGCTAAGAATCTTGATAATCACTTGCACTATCGGATTTCCGAGGAAATCCAGCGCTCGCTTTCGCAAGGCTGCCGGGTTGAAACACTTTCGCATCGCAACACCTTTCGGTACTACGTCCGATCGGTCCACACTCCCAGAAACTTCATTGTCAACAACTCAGTGAAGTGCTATCGTTACCAGTAACTGTTGAGTTTCTGGATGATTAGCTCATCTGGAAGTCACCGTTCTGGTGGCTACGAGATAAGGCCTGTTAGTGCAGGCCTTTTCTCATGTCCGGCTCAATTGCGCGTAGCCCAATCGAGTTGCAACAAGTTTGAAGCAATCGCCATTTGAGAAAGTAAGTTATCCACACGTCGGACGGTGAGAGTAGTCTCGCCATATGGCTAAGAAAACATACAGCACCGATCAGCAGATCTCCCGTCTTCGCAACTACAACGTTGTGGCCGGATTCCTTCACCTTATTCAGGCGGTTACGTTTGGATGGTTCCTCCTTCAGCTAGACACCCAGGTGGCTTTCCCAGTAAAGATCGAATACATGACCGGCCCTCCGGGATCTCCGCTTCCTGCGGAATCGGTGACCCTGTTCAACATCAACCTAGGGTTCGGCGTTGTGGCGTTCTTGGCGATGTCAGCTTTCTTCCACTTCCTGATTTCGTCGCCCTGGTTCTTTGGGCGCTACTCAAACGGTCTCAAGCAAAATCACAATTACTTCCGCTGGGTTGAGTATTCACTCAGCTCGTCGGTGATGATTTGGCTGATCGCTCAACTCTGTGGAGTGAACGACATGGCCGGTCTATTCTCGATCTTCGCGGTGAATGCGTCGATGATTATGTTCGGTGCCATGCAGGAGAAATACGAGAAGCCAGGCAACGGAAAGTTCTTGCCGTTCGTATTCGGCTCGATGACCGGAATTGTTCCATGGATCATCATCGCGATCTACACCTTGCAGCCTGGAAGTAAAGACGCTGCCGAGGTGCCAGGTTTCGTGATTGGCATCATCGTTTCGCTGTTCATCTTCTTCAACACCTTTGCCATCAACCAGGCACTTCAGTACAAGCAGGTTGGCAAGTGGGCGAGTTACCTTCAGGGTGAGCGCAGCTACATCACATTGAGTTTGGTAGCGAAGTCGGTCTTGGCTTGGCAGGTGTTCTCGGGAGCAATCATCCCCGTGCTCACCGGCACCAACTAACTGTGTTCTTTAGGAATTCGATCGCGATCGGTTGAAACTTCCTTGTAGCCGTGAGGTTTTGGGGTTCCTTTTTCGTCGAGGCTAACAAAGACCACTCGGTCAACCGTGAGAATGTTTTTCTTGGTCACCATGTTTCTCACCTCGGCGCGCATAGTGATGGAAGTGGTGCCAAACTTTATGGCAACCAAACCCATCTCGATCAAATCGCCTTGGATGGCTGATGAAACGAAGTTGATTTCGGAGATTGCCGCGGTGACCACTCGGCGATTGCCTAGCTGGATGATGGCATAAATAGTTGCCTGTTCGTCGATCCATTTGAGCAAACTGCCACCAAAAAGGGTGCCGTTGGCATTCAAATCTTCGGGACGCACCCATTTACGAGTGGTGAATTCAATGTCGCTCATCGTGCCCTTACTTTGTAACTAAATTATTTCACAGGGCGAGACGCTGAGTTAGTTGACAGGCTTGCGCGGCCACCAGAACTT
>CAIJWY010000079.1 GCA_903824455.1 uncultured Micrococcales bacterium | reverse complement strand
ATTCACTACCCGGAAACCGCCCGTTGGGGAATCGGCGTTGCCGCTTTCGAGCTTGGAACCGCCTACCTTCGCCACGACCCGCTCGAACGACTAGCCAGGCCAATCCTTCACCGAATGGTCATGCAACTCGATGAGCTTGGTCTCAACTCAACCGCCCAAATGGGCATCCTCGACGGCGCAGAGCTGCTCTACCTACTCAAAGAAAACCCGCGCAAGGCAGCCGTGGTGGTGACCGACGTTGGGGTGAGGCTTCCCGCCCATCTCACCGCCAGCGGAAGGTCAATGCTTTCGCTTCTGCCCAAAAACCAATTCAAAGCGCTCTACCCGGCAGGGAAACCAATCACCAGAAGAACCGATCAAGGTCCGGAAACATCAAAACAATTACAAGACCTGCTCGATAAAGAACAGGAACAGGGCTTCAGCGTTGAATCCGGTCACGTTTCCGAAGGTCTAAACACCATCGCTGCCGCGGCAACCAACCACCTGAATCTCCCAACCGCCGCATTCGCAGTAACCTTTAGAACAGAAGATGCCAACGAAGACGTAAGTTCCCAGTTAGCAAAACTTGTAATTACAGCAAGCCAGGAACTATCCAAGCGATTGGGAGCAACGAAGTGACCGAAGACCAAAAGTGGCCTAGAGCTGCGCACTGCCTGAAGCCGTTTGCCGACGAAGTGAACATCGACCTAGCGGTCTATGGCGTTTGCGCAAGCCTTACCTCGATCTCCAAAACCGGCGCTCACGAAACCCCAAACGCCATTCGTGAAGCGTTGCTGAAATACTCCACCTACAGCTGGAGCCAAAACATCGACCTTGGTGAACTGGTCGCCCGCGACTTCGGCAACTCCGAACACCCGGATTCACCGGAAGGTGAAGAAACCACCAAGCGCCTGGCCAAGCAAGCCAAAGAAAACAGCAAGCTTGCCATCGCCCTGGGCGGCGACAACTCGGTAACCTTCGCCGCAATGGCCGGAGCTCACGATCTGACCAAGGCGGGCCTCATTACTTTCGACGCCCACCACGATCTTCGCGACGGCGTAAGTAACGGCTCGCCGGTAAGACGTCTGGTTGAGGCAGGGCTTCCAGGAAACAAGATTGTTCAAATCGGCATCAACGACTTCTCCAACTCACCGCAATACGCAAAGCTTGCGAAGGAACTTGGAATTCTCGTGATTACGAGAGCTGAGCTAAGAACACTTACTCCGGACCAAGCATGGGCCAAAGCGATTACTCACCTAGGAAGCGTGGCAACGATTCACGTCGACATCGACGTTGACGTCAGCGATCGAAGTGTGGTTCCCGGTTGTCCTGCGGCAGCACCCGGCGGAATCAGCGCGGATGAACTTCGCCAGTTCGCTTTACTTGCAGGTAAGACCAAGACGGTGACCAGCATCGACATCACCGAGATAGATGCCACGGCAGACAGCGCAGATCAGCGAACGATTCGCCTGGCTGCGCTACTAATCCTTGAGGCTGCTACCGGTTTGGCTCTTCGGGATAAATAAGAACAGCGCGGCAACCACGGTTTCAAACGCCGGCACAATACCGAGCATGAAGTACTGAATCATTCCCAGTAAAGCGGCAGATCCAACAATCGCAGTCAAAATGATTGCGAATAGTCGCAACCTAGGATTTTTGCGTTGCAGGATTGACAAAACAATTGCTACCAATCCAACCGCGATTGGAATGAACAAGATCAGAGAAACAAGTAGCGCGAGACTTTCCATGCCCTAAGTATGCACCTTAAAAGAAAAACGGCCAATCATTTCTGACTGGCCGTTTCCACTTGCGTGGAGACTAGGGGGGTCGAACCCCTGACCCCCTGCTTGCAAAGCAGGTGCTCTACCAACTGAGCTAAGT
>CAIJWY010000078.1 GCA_903824455.1 uncultured Micrococcales bacterium | reverse complement strand
CTGAGTGACGGGATCTTTGCTATCGCTCTAACACTTCTCGGATTCGACCTGATCGGCGCCATCAAAAAGGCATCAGAGGAATCGGATCTGAATCAAGGGCTACTCCATGAGTGGCCCATATTCTTTTCATTCGTAATGGGTTTCCTCGTGCTTTACGCGATTTGGTATCAGTACCACGTGCATTCGCAGTTCGCAGGTAAACCTCACGCGCTAATGGTTTGGCAGCACGGCTTTGGCTTTATGGTTGCTGCACTAGTACCAGCGGGAGCTGCCCTGCTAGGTGAGAGCATCAATACGCCAAATATGGCCTGGGCGGTTTTCTACTTTGGCCTGCTGATCTTCATCGAAGGCCCGGTTCAACTTCTGTTCTTCGTGGCAATGCGTCGTCGGCCAATGACGGTTACCGATGACTCACCATTCACCGGGTCTCAATACCAGAGGATGGGAGTGGTACTAAACGTAATTGTCACCGGCTTGGGTGCCATCTCCCTAGTTACTGCTCTTTACTTCCCTTGGGTAGCGCTCACTCTTTACGGTTTGTATTTGCTCACAAAAGTAAACCCTGTGGCTTCTTTCAACGGATCTATGCCACTTCTCAGAAAATTAGTGAATCTCTCCGAAACATCGAACTAGAAGGAAGCGAAGCTCGGCAGTGACAACTCTTTGCGGCGGCTAAGCACCTGGCCGTTTTAGAAGTTCCTCAAATCTGGTCTTCCAAACCTCTATTGTTGACTTGGAAAAATAGACATTCATGTGATCGTCATCCCGATACACCGGCAAACCACCAATTGACCTATAGCATTTGGTGCCAATACAGAACAGGTTGTCTACCGGTATGTATTCAGCCAGGCCGCTCTGAACTACCGCGTCCGCAAATGGGTTGTTCCACTTCACGTCTTTTGTGAGACCAAAGCAATCCTTGGGTGCCTTCGAGATTAGGCAAATGTTAGGGTCGGTGTGATTCAGAGTACCAATAGGGGTGTCACCGATAAAAAATAGCTTTATGTTGGTCGTCTTCAGGGATTGCAGAGTTGCAGTAAACGATCTCTTCAAGAAAGTCGACCTTGTTCCAATCTCGGGCCTCGAAACGCGGTTTGACATAAAGATCGCTGCGAAACTCTGAGGAGACTTTTTGATTGTACTTAAGACCCAAGGGGCGAAGCCTTTGCAGTAGGCAGGACGTAAGACCGCACCATAAAGGCACTCTGACATCAAAAAGGTTTGAATCCTTACGCCAGAAGCCTTCCCGGCAACGTCGAAGGCTGGGAGCCATTGGGTTGCATGGCTGTCACCAACCAGAGCAATCGTGGTTTTGAAACCCTTGGTCGCGCCATAGTAACAAGACTTGAACCTAGGACGGGTGCTCAATTGAATATGGCAGCCGTTCTTATACGCCTCCGTTTTGGCTTTATATGCCAACGCTGGCGAAACTAAGGGCTTTGAGAAGATGAACGCCTTGCAAGTTTCTTTGATCATGGCATTTGCCCCAAGGCAATTGTTCGGCGGTGCCACGGCTTTGTTGCTGATGGTTGATGATTCGGCGATTGATGAGGGCCTAACAGCAGCACCGGCCAATTGCTCATAAGACGTGAAGCTCAAAGCGAGTGCCAAGACAGCTACAGGACGAAGAATCTGGATGCCCAGTCTTTTCCTCATACGACACCCATGTCTTTATCTAAGGGAAGATTTCTACTCATGAGCTAAACGAAAGACCATCCCTATCAAAATGAGTGCTGCGCTATAGAAGTTTAGATCGGTTCTATCGGAAACTTTGATCGCAGCAATTTAAGAGTGAAAACCTCGCAAATCCTGCGGGGTTTTCGTGCGCTTGAAGGAACCCCCACCACAGCCCTCTAAATGGTAATTCAGCACTGTATTTCTCTAACGGTGTTCGATATATCGCTATACAATTAGGAGAATATTGGTGATTG
>CAIJWY010000077.1 GCA_903824455.1 uncultured Micrococcales bacterium | reverse complement strand
GTTACGAACCATTTCAGGCAATGTTGCCCAGATGGTTTCTTGCCAATACCTTTGTATAAACCTGAACATCCTTAGAGAGAGAACATCATGAGCAACGATCCAGCAAACTGGGGCTTTGAGACCGCACAGATTCACGCCGGTGCCACCCCCGACCCAACCACTAACTCGCGCGCTACGCCGATTTACCAGACCACCGCTTACACCTTCAACTCGAGTGAGCACGCCGCTAAGTTGTTCGGCCTAGCCGAATTCGGAAACATCTACACCCGAATCATGAACCCAACTCAGGATGTTGCCGAGAAGCGTATTGCCGCTCTCGAAGGCGGAACCGCTGCACTTCTTTTGGCTTCGGGCCAGGCGGCTGAAACGCTTGCCATCTTGAACATCGCGCAGGCCGGAGACCACCTCGTGTCTTCGTCGACCATCTACGGCGGAACCTACAACCTGTTCAAGTACACCCTGCCAAAGCTTGGCATCGAAACTACTTTCGTTGAAGACCAGGACGACCTGAAGGCTTGGGAAGCAGCTGTTCGCCCGAACACCAAGTTGTTCTTCGCTGAAACCATTGGAAACCCTAAGGTCAGCATCCTCGACATCGAAGGCGTTGCCGGAGTTGCCCACAAAAATGGTGTTCCACTAATCGTTGACAACACCGTTGCCACTCCTTACCTAATTCAGCCGCTCAAACACGGTGCCGACATTGTTATTCACTCGGCTACAAAGTTCCTCGGCGGTCACGGAACCGTGATTGCCGGTGCGATTGTTGACGGCGGAAAGTTTGCCTGGTCGAAGAGCGACAAATTCCCAGGTCTTACCGAGCCAGACCCTTCTTACCATGGCGTGGTTTACACCGCAGCTCTTGGCGACGCCATTGCCTACATCATCAAGGCTCGCGTTCAGGGTCTTCGCGACCTCGGGGCAGCAATTGCTCCGGCCAGCGCTTGGCAGCTGATTCAGGGAATCGAAACCCTGAGCCTACGAATCGAGCGTCACGTTGATAACGCCCAGAAGGTCGCGGAGTGGCTAGACAAGCACCCACAGGTTGAATCGGTTAACTACGCCGGGCTCAAGTCTTCGAAGTGGCACAAGGCCGCCAAGAAGTATGCGCCAAAGGGTGCCGGTGCGATCGTGTCATTCGAAATCAAGGGTGGTCGCGATGCCGGATCAAAGTTCGTGGATTCACTCGAACTGTTCAGCCACGTTGCTAACATCGGAGATGTGCGTTCACTCGTTATCCACCCAGCCAGCACCACTCACTCGCAGCTCAGCCCTGAGCAGCAATTGACCGCCGGTGTCACTCCAGGTCTAGTCCGTTTGTCGGTCGGCCTTGAGTCGGTTGATGACCTTATTGCCGATCTAAAAACCGGTTTCGAGGCGGCTAAGAAGTAGTTGGAATTTCAATCCTCTGAGGACTCCGTCCCGTCTGCGTTCATCACCGATGAGCAGAGTCGGCAACTGGTTGGCAGGCCACCTGCCTCGGGTGCCTGGCGTGACGGAGACCCAGCGGGAGATCGCGAATTTGCGCCCCTACCCTCATTCAAAACGGGTAGCGGGCGCGAACTTGTTAATGCCAAACTCGCCTACGAAACCTGGGGCGAACTAAACGCAGACGGCTCCAACGCGGTGCTGATTATGCACGCACTCACCGGAGATTCTCACGCCACTGGAAGCGCTTCGAAACAACACCCAACGGAAGGGTGGTGGAACGGCGTAATCGGTTCTGGGCTCGCCATCGACACCGATCGCTTCTTTGTTGTGGTTCCAAACATGCTCGGCGGTTGCCAAGGTTCCACGGGTCCGGCAACTTTAGACAAAAATGGTCGAGAATACGGACCAAACTTTCCCTATCTGACCATTCGCGATCAGGTTGAAGCTCTCAAACTTTTCTCCGACGTAATAAACATCAAGAAGTGGCACTCGATCATCGGCGGATCGATGGGCGGAATGCACACCATGGAATTCGCCATCATGTTCCCAGATGCTGTTGAGCGCGTTGCCATAATTGCGGCACCGCCGGTTGCCACAGCAGACCAGATTGCCCTGAACTCGGTTCAGGTTGAAGCCATTAAGACCGACCCCGCGTTTGCTGAGGGTGATTACTACGACGCCAAGGCTGGGCTTGGTCCGCACCGCGGTTTGGCTTTGGCTCGTCGAATGGCACTTTTGAACTACCGCTCCCCTCACGAATTGAATGAACGATTCGAACGCACCTGGCAGAGCGGTAAGAGCCCGCTGGGCGATGGCGGCCGATTTGCGGTTGAGAGCTATCTCGACTTCCACGGAAACAAGTTCACCCGTCGCTTCGACGCCAACAGTTACATCACGCTGGTCAATGCCATGAACTCGCACGATGTTGGTCGAGATCGAAACGGAGTGGAGGCAGCTCTGAAAATGATTAGGGGCAAGGCGCTAGTGGTTGGCATTTCCACCGACCGCCTCTTCCCGCTTAGCGGTCAGCAGCTAATCGCTGAAAACATCGGTGGCGAACTCGTCGGTGGAAAACTCCATGTCATCGACAGTGAGTTTGGTCACGATGGTTTTCTTATTGAAACCGACATCGTGGGTCCGCTGCTAACTAATCTTCTGAACGCCTAGGCTATTTGGTATGACCAAGCTTTTTGAATCTATTCACGTGCGCAATTTAACTACCCGCAACCGAATTTGGATCTCCCCAATGTGCCAGTACTCCTGCGAGGAGAAAGATGGTGTGGTTGGAAACTGGGGCCTCGTTCACTACAGCGCTTTTGCCAAAGGTGGCGCCGGATTAGTGATTTCGGAAGCAACCGGAGTAAGTGACATCGGGAGAATTTCCCCATGGTGCGCTGGCATTTGGAACGATGAGCAAACAATCGCCTGGGAAGCTGTGGTTGATTCAGTTCACCTAAACGGCGGAAAAATCGGTATCCAGCTGGCTCACGCTGGTCGCAAGGGTTCGACTCACCGCGAATGGTCAGGTGTTGGTTCGATTCCGATCAGCGAGGGTGGTTGGGAAACCGTGGCTCCGAGCGCAATCGCCTTCGAAGGCTACGAAGTTCCTAGAGCCCTAGAACTCTCCGAAATCGAAGACCTCAAGGCTCAGTTCGTTGCTGCCGCCAACCGCGCGGTCACGGCCGGATTCGACCTGATCGAGATCCACGCTGCCCACGGCTACCTGCTCCACGAGTTTCTATCGCCACTGAGTAATCAGCGCACCGACGAATATGGCGGTTCTCTGGAGAATCGTGCCCGCTTGCTGGTCGAAATTGTGCTGGCTACTCGCGTTGCGATTGGCGACGAACTTCCGATTTCCGTGCGATTCTCGGCAACCGACTGGATCGAAGGCGGTTGGACTCAAGAGGAGACCGCCACCGTTGCCAAGTGGTGCCTCGACGCCGGCGCAGACCTCTTCGACATTTCTAGTGCTGGTTTATCAACCGCCCAAAAACTCGTTCTAGGTCCTGGTTATCAGGTGCCTTTCGCCGAATTCGTTGGTTCAACAATTGATGCGCCGGTGGCAGCTGTTGGTTCGATTACCACCGGAACCCAGGCTGAAAGCATCTTGCAACAAGGCCTTGTGGATTTGGTGATGATTGGTCGAGCAGCACTAGGCGACCCTTACTGGCCAATTCGGGCAGCTAAAGAGTTGGGCGAAGAAATCGACTACATTCCCAAACGGATGTCGCGCGCGCTTTTTTAGTCGCGCTTGGTGGCGTCTTGAACTTCGCCAACTAGTTCTTCTAGGATGTCTTCCAAAAACAGCACTCCTGTGACTTTGCCGCCGCGATTAAAGACGCGAGCCAGGTGAGCTCCAACGCGTCGCATGCTGGCAAGAGCATCTTCCAGCTCCATCGAATCTGGCACCGAAATTAGCGAACGAATGCGTTTGATCGGCATCGGATCGTCCATCTCGTCGAGGTCTAGATCCAAAACATCTTTGAGGTGCAAATAACCAATCAGGTCGCTGTCTTCATCGGTTAGCGGGTAGCGAGAGAAACCGACCTTAGAGACTGCAACCTCAATTTCGCGAGGAGTCACCGACTCAGGGAACGAAACTACATCGCTCAGCTTCACGGCAACGTCGCGAACCTTCTTTTCGGTGAACTCGAAGGTATTGCTGATTGTTCCGGAGGCATCGCTGAGCACACCTTCACGAGTGGAATGTTCAACAATGTCTTCCACCTGGTCGAGGGTGAAAGCACTATTGGCTTCGTCTTTGGCGCGAACGCCGAAGATTCGCAAGATGCCATTTGCCGTGGCATTCAGTGCGATAACGATTGGCTTCACCAGGATTGCCAGCCCAAAAAGAATTGGAACCAACACCAGCGCGGCGCGTTCGGGGATCGAGAATGAAATGTTTTTGGGAACCATCTCGCCAACCACCACGTGAAGGAATGAAACCAGAACCAGGGTGATGGTGAAGGCAACGGTGGCCACGCCGTTTTCACTCAAACCGGTGGAAAGCAAAACCGGTTCGAGCAGGTGATGAATGCTCGGCTCAACGATTAGCAAAATGAGCAAACTGCAAATAGTCACACCAAGTTGGGCGGTGGCAAGAAGCAGTGATACGCGTTCCATGCCTTTGATGGTTAGCTGGGCCGGCCTTGAGCCAGCTTCGGCTCGAGGCTCAATTTGGGCTCGCTTAGCGGAAATCAGTGCGAACTCGGCACCAACGAAAAAGCCGTTGCCGAGAAGAAGAAAAAGGAAAGCCCAGAGGCCCGCGTATGAATCAGTCATCGCTCGCCTCCAACTCGTCTGGAGTGAATCGAACGCGGTCGACTCGGCGACCATCCATTCGCTCAACGCGAAGCACGCCGTTATCGATTTTGACCTCGTCGCCGCGAACCGGGATTCGGCCAACCTCGCTCATGATGAAACCACCCACGGTCTCATAACCGCCGTCATCGGGAACCTTGATAGCCATTTCGGCTAGTTCATCCGGACGAGTCATGCCGGGAAAAATAATCGATTCGTTCACTCCGCGAATGATTCCCACATTGGCGCGATCGTGTTCGTCGGCGAGTTCTCCAACCAGCTCTTCGACCAGGTCTTCTAGGGTTACCAATCCGGCAGTTCCGCCATACTCATCAATCACGATTGCGAGCTGTAGGCCTTTGGCTCTGAGTTCCACCATCAACGCTTCCAAACCCATGGTTTCGGGAACCCGAACAGCATCTACCAGAATCGCACCAACCGGAACTTCGTCACGTTTCTCGCGTGGCACAGCCGCAGCTTGCTTAACGTGGGCAACGCCAACCACCGAGTCGCTGTCGCCATCGATTACCGGGAAACGAGAGTGGCCTGACTTATTGGTTAGAGCCACCACATCGGCTACGGTCTGTTCGCGATCAACGGTAAACATGCGAGGGCGCGGAGTCATTACGTCGGCGGCGGTGAGTTGGCTTAGCGCCAGAGTCTTGGTCAGAAGCGTAGCGGTTTGGGCATCCAAGGCCCCCATCATCGCTGAACGTCGAACCAGGGAAGCCAATTCTTCGGCCGTTCTAGAAGAACTGAGTTCCTCTTTTGGCTCGATGCCGAACATTCGAACTATTGCATTACCAACACTGTTCAAGGCCACCAGCATCCAGCCAGTCGACCAAGTGAAAACCAGCTGAAAACCAACCACGAACTTGTTGGTGGCAAGCGGCAGGGTGAGCGCCAATTTCTTTGGAACCAACTCACCGATCAAAGTTGAAAACAGTGTGGCGATAATCATTCCCAGAGTTAGAGCAATACCTTCTCGAATACTTTCCGAGAAACCGAACCCGAGCAGTGTTGGGGAAAGCATTGAAGACAGGGCCGGTTCGGCCAAGAATCCGGTCAACATGGTGGTTAAAGTGATCCCAAGTTGCGCGCCCGATAAGTGAGTGCTGGTCTTCCGCAGGGCTCGAATGGTGGGACCTAGGTTTTTTTCACCTCGGCTGGCACGAGCCTCAAGTTCGTTGCGCTCGAGATTGATCATCGAGAACTCGCTAGCAACAAAAAGCCCAGTACCCAGGGTCAGCAAGACCCCTAAGCCGAGCATTAACCAGTCATTCATATGTAAGGTCATCCTACCCGTAACCACTAGGCTTGATAAGGTCAAACATCATGACGAAGAGGTGGTTACGCTGTCTGAATCCAGCGAGAATTTAGCCGACGAAGGCGAATTCGGCGCAAATAAGTGGCTTGTCGAAGAAATGTTCGAGAAGTACAAGCAGAATCCCGACTCCGTTGACAAGGCTTGGTGGCCGATTTTGGAGCGAATGCAACACGGTTTGCCAGGTGGCGATGCTTCGGCCCAGGTTGCACCTGTTGCAGATCCCGTTGCCACCATTACAACTAACCCGGTTATCGCGAAAACCACTCGCCTCGAAGCGCGCCCAGCCCCAATTCCGGCTCAGGCCCCAGTTACCGCAGCGATCAACACAGTTTTGGAAGTTCCTGAAGAGATCGAACCCGTGGTCACAACTCTCAAGGGTATGAGCAAGGCAATTGCTGCCAACATGGACGCATCGCTTTCGGTGCCAACCGCTACCAGCGTTCGAACCGTTCCAGCGAAGCTTCTGATCGACAACCGAATCGTGATCAACTCGCACCTAACCCGCACTCGCGGTGGCAAGATTTCATTTACCCATGTTCTAGCCTGGGCACTGGTCAAGACTCTCAAAGAGTTCCCGAGCCAAAACGTTTACTACGACGTCATCGAAGACAAGCCTTCGGCGGTGGCGCCTTCAAACATCAACCTCGGTATCGCAATCGACCTACCTAAGGACGATGGAACCCGAGCTCTCGTGGTGCCAAATATCAAACGTGCGGAGAAAATGAACTTCGCCGAGTTTGTGGCCGCCTACGAATCAATCGTGGCCAAGGCCAGGGACAACAAACTTGACGCTGGCGACTACGCCGGAACCACAGTTTCGCTCACCAACCCCGGCGGGATTGGAACCGTTCACTCGGTTCCACGTCTCACCAAGGGTCAGGGTTGCATTGTCGGCGTTGGCGCCCTCGACTACCCAGCCGAATTCCAGGGAATGAGTGTCGATCACCTAACCAAGGTTGGCGTTAGCAAGGTCATCACACTCACCTCAACCTACGACCACCGCGTTATTCAAGGTGCTGGTTCGGGTGAGTTCCTAAAGAAGATTCACGAGCTTTTGCTTGGCGCACGCGGTTTCTATGACGAAATTTTTGCCGACCTTCGTATTCCTTACGAGCCAGTTCGCTGGGTGGTTGATTTCAACACCGACGACAACGATGATCGCAGCAAGGTGACCCGCATCCAGGAAATGATCAACGCGTATCGCGTTCGCGGACACCTCATGGCCGATGTCGACCCGCTCGAATACCGCCAGCGCTCGCACCCGGATCTCGACATTTTGAATCACGGGCTGAGCCTTTGGGATCTAGACCGCACCTTCAAAACCGGTGGTTTTGGCGGAAAGTCAAAGGCCCAATTCCGCGACATCTACAAGATTCTGCGCGATTCTTACTGCCGAACCGTTGGCTTTGAGTACATGCATATTCAGGACCCTGAAGAGCGCAAGTGGTTCCAAGACCAACTGGAACACCCTTACGCTAAGCCCGAAAAAGCGGCTCAACAGCGAATTTTGGAGAAGCTGAACGAAGCCGAAGCGTTTGAAACTTTCCTACAGACCAAGTTCGTTGGTCAAAAGCGTTTCAGCCTGGAAGGTGGAGAGTCGGTAATACCTGCTCTCGATGCCATCTTGCGCAGCGCGGCCACAGCGGGACTCAAGGAAGTTGCCATTGGTATGGCGCACCGCGGTCGCCTAAACGTTCTAACCAACGTTGCCGGTAAGGATTACGGTCAGGTCTTCAGGGAGTTCGAAGGCAACACCGACACTTCAACCGTTCAAGGTTCTGGTGACGTGAAATACCACCTCGGTACCGAAAGCGTTTTCACCGGTCCAGACGGCGCTCAGATCAAAGTTTCACTAGCCGCCAACCCTTCTCACCTAGAAGCGGTGAACCCGGTGGTTG